>JBFYWX010000390.1:0-9710 GCA_041310825.1 Desulfobacteraceae bacterium
CCGAAGCTGCTGATGATCCCGTAGCTGACGAAGAGCCCCAGGCCGGTGCCCTTGCCCTCGGGCTTGGTGGTGAAAAAGGGCTCGAAGATCCGGTCCATGTGCTCGGGCGGGATTCCCGTCCCCGAGTCCTGGAACTGGACCACCACCCGCCGGGGGCTGCGTTCCAGAAAGCTTCGGATCGTGAGGGCGCCGCCGGTTTCCATCGCGGCCATGGCGTTGGTGATCAGGTTGAGAAACACCTGCTGCAGCTGGCGGGCGTCGGCTTTGGCCGGGGGCAGGGGGTCGGCCAGCTGCGTGTTCAGGTCGACCCCGTTTTTCTCGATCAAATGCCGCACGATCTTGACGATGGCCTCGATGCAGAGGTTGACATCGGCCTGGGCCAGCGGCTGGTTCCCGGCGCGGGCGAAGCTGAGCAGGTTTTCGACGGTCTCCTTGCACAGCAGCCCCTGGCGCTCGATGGTCTTGAGGTCCTCGAACTGCTGGGAACCGGGCTCGGCCCTGCGCAGCAGGAGTTCGCAGAAGCCCAGGATGACGCCGAGCGGGTTGTTGATCTCGTGGGCCACTCCGGCGGCCAGCGTTCCCAGGCTGGCGAGCTTTTCGGCGTTTACGAGCTGCCGCTGCAGGTTCTTGGTCTCGGTGATATCGCGGGCGATGCAGAGCACGGCGCCGGTTTCGCCGCTTTCGGTCTTGATTGGCATGAAGTTGGCGCTGAGCCAGATCGATTGATCGCCCAGCGGCAGTTCCAGCTCCTGACGCAGGCTCTTGCCCGTGCGGTGCACCTGCGCGATGAGGGACGCCTGCTGCCCGGCGGCGGGCTCGGGCAGGGTGCTCGCGATGTGCCGGCCGATGAAGGCCTCCGGCGGGCCGCCGAAAAAAGTGGCCGTGAAGGTGTTCACGGACTGGAAGCGACCCTCGCGGTCGACGGTGAAGATCAGATCCTCGGCACTCTCGACGAGGGAGCGGTATCTCTCCTCCGACTTGGCCAGGGCCTCGGTCTTCGAGAGCACCCGGGCCTCCAGCACCTTGGACCAGCGGTTCTCCAGCCAGATGACGGTCCCGGCTCCCAGCATCACCGACAGGAGGATCAACCCCATGAGCAGGAAGAGCTGGAGGGTGCCTTTGCGCAGGGCCTCCTCCACCTCGGACTGGGGGGCGATCACCGCCACTGACCAGGACTGGGGCGGGTGAGCCGCCACCGCAACCGGTGCGTAGGCGATGAGTTTCTTCGTCGGGCTCACGATCCCCCGGTGCCACGGGGAGTAATACCACCCGGTGCCCTGATCGCCCTTCAGCATCTTCTCCTGCTGGATGAAGTTGATGCGCTCGTAGGAGACGAGCGGCAGTCGCTCCTCGCGCACCGTGAAGGCATTGCCGCCGATGAAGTCCGGGTTGGGGTGGTAGAGGAAATTGCCGCTGGCGTCGATCAGCCAGGCATAGCCGCTCGTCCCGGAGCGGATGGTCTTCAGCAGCCCGGCAAGGAGGGCGGAGACGTTGATGCGGAAGACGAGCAGGCGGGAGTGATCCGCCCTGAGCGGGGCGGCTGCCGCCATCTCAGCCCCCGTGGCGGAGATCCGGACCGGTGAGACCCACAGGGCGGGGGCGACGCCGGCTGGAAATGAAATTTCGTCCTCCGGGGCGGCCGCGGGCAGCCGGTGCTCGGAAAAATTCCCCGGGGGGTCGAGGGCCAGCGTCCGGCGGTGGGTGAGATCCACCACCTCCACCCGGCGCACCCCGCTCTCCAGCATCCGCTCCAGTCCCTGCTTCAGGATGGGTCGCTCCTCGGGGTCGGCGGCGGACAGTGCCTGCAGGCGGCGCCCCACGTGGAAAAGCTCGCGCGTGATGCTGCCGAGCTCCCGTTCGATTCGCGCCTTGGCGGTCTGGGCGATGACCATCTGTTGGGCATTGAACTGGTCGGTGACGACGGCGCGCATCTCCTGCAGGGACCAAAGCCCGACAAGGATCCCCACCGCCGTGATCAGGACGACCCCCAGGTAGACGAGGGTGACGATGATGCGCCCGGTTCGTGTCTGCTTGGTGATGGACATGTTCGGTTGCGAGCCTGACGGCCCGGCGTCACGACCCCTTTCGGATTCGCGGCATCATAACCGATTTCGGAGAAATCGCAAATCCTGAGCGGGCTACCGGGCGATGGAAGACGCGCCCCGGCGCCTGCAAACGCGGGAGGAGGGGACTCAGAGGAAGAAGGGGAGGCCCATACGACGGGACGCACCGCGGAAGCGCAGGCGTGGTGACGGGCGTCAGGGTGTTCCCCTCCGGTGCGAGGACGGCCCTGGACACCCCCCGCCGGTTCACACCTCGGATTCCCCCTGTACGTGTTCGCGGCCGGGCGCAGGGGGCGGTGGAGTTTTGCGGCTTTTCAGTGCTTCACGTCCGCGGCAAACTTCTTCCGGAACGCCCGGGAGATCAGCTCCGCCGCGAGGCGTGGGGAGTCGAGGTGGTCGCAGTTGATGACCATGTCGAACTCGTAGGGGCTCGCATCCTTTTTGCCGAAGGCTTTTTTGAAAAAGGCGCGCTGCTCGCGGTCGATCTTGGCCAGGGTGGCGGCGGCCTCCGCCTCGCTGGCCTTCAGCAGGGTGGCCAGCCGCCGAATCCGGAATTCGTCCGAGCAGATGAGCCGCACCGCCAGCACCCGGTCGCGGGGCAGGATCAGGTGGGTCCCGCGGCCGACGAAGATCGTCGACTCCGAGGCGGCGAGCGCCAGTACGGCGCCGACCAAGCTGCGCATGTAGTCGCCCATCACGAAGGATTTCTCCCCGAAGAGCATGGCCGATAGCTCGACGGTCTTGCCCGGGTAGATTTCGTCGAAGAATTGGACGGTCTCCTTGTCCAGGCCGGCCTCGCCGGTCATGTGCTCGAGGATCTCGCGGTCGGCGACGCGCAGGCGGATCTTGCGGGCGAGGATGTCGGCGATTTCCAAGGCCCCCACGCCGATCTTGCGCGAAAAACAGATGCAGGGGGGGATCTGCAGGGGGGCACCCTTCTGCTGCGCCAGCTTCCGGCGGCGGCCCTCCCACTCGCGCACGAATTGCGACACCATCTCGCCGGCCGCCGGCCGTTTCTTGGCATACGTGCCGGGGACGTACGGGGTTACGGATCGAAGCAGCACCATGTCACACCTCCTTCGGGTTGATCGGCCCAACGCCGGCGGTCAGCGTGCGGCCGGATCAGGCTCAGGACGAGGTCGGCCGCGGGATCGACGAGGGCTGCCGCCGCCGGCGACAGCCTCCGGGCGAGATCGAAACGCTCCCCTCTCAAAGAGACGAGAAAACTCTCGGGCGCTCGGCCGGCGAACGCCGTGAGCAGCCAGAGAAAGCCCTCCGGCGGCAGGCTGTGGCTGAGCCGGGACGAAAGCCGCGCCTCCGGCCTGATGCGGCGGCACACGATCGCGCGCGGTTCGGCCGGAACATGGGCGTCGACGAAGATCATCCGGCCGCCGCCGTCGACCTCCATCACCAGTTCCGGCACCAGCTGCCGGACGAATATCAGGGCGGTCTCCGGCCCGCTATCGCCCAGCCCGGTCTCGCTCTCATCGAGGGGCTTACAGCCCAGATCCGCCCGCAGGCGGTCGATGACGTGCCGGGCGAGCCCGTCGTCCCCGCGATCCGGGTTGCCGATGCCGATCACCCATTGTCGTGCCATGGCGGCCTCCGCATGCCTTCAGCGTGCGATGCGCGCCCGCTCCCGGCCGTCCGGTCCGCGCAGAACCACCTCCAGGGGCATTCGGCCGATCGCATGGGTGGAGCAGGAGAGGCAGGGGTCGTAGCAGCGCACGGCGGCCTCCACCCGGTTCAACATGCCCTCCGGCACCGTCGGCCCGTGCACGAAGGCCTTGGCGACGCTCTCGACCGCCCGGTTCATGGCCCAGTTGTTGTGGCCGGTGGCGACGATCAGGTTGGCGCGGGTGATGAGGCCGTTACCGTCCACGCTGTAGTCGTGGATCAGGGTGCCGCGCGGCGCCTCGATCGCGGCGATCCCCTGTTCGCCGAGCCGGGTCGGGCCGGGGGGCAGAGTGTCGGCGGAAAGAATATCCGGATCGGAAAGCAGCTCCTCGATGCGCTCCAGGGCGTAAATCAGCTCGATCAGCCGCGCATAATGGTAGAAAAGCGAGCCCTCCACCGGGCGGCCCTCCCCCAGTTGCCGGAAGCGTCTGAACTCCTCCTGGGCGAGGGGGGTGGCGATCCCCGCAACCACGTTCAGCCGGGCGAGGGGCCCCACGCGGTAAGCGCCCTCCGGGAAGCCCTGCGGGCGGTAGTAAGGGAACTTCAGAAACGACCAGGGCTCCACGTGCTCGGCCACATGGGCGAGGTAGTCCCGGGGGTGGAATTGCTCGATCCGGCGGCCGGCGGGGTCGCAGATGCGGATCTCCCCGTCATAGAGGGCCAGTCGGCCGGCCGCATCGACCATGCCCATATAGTTGGAGGGGAAGGAGGCAAAGCTTCGGGCGAGGTCCCGGTTTTTCTCCACCCAGCCTACGAGCAGCGCCACCCCTTCCAAGGCGACCTCGATCTGGGTCGCGATGTCAGCGGCCGTGGCGTCCCGGTCCTTGCGGATGAGCGGGGCGTTGACCCCGCCCGGGACAGCGATGTTCGGGTGGACCCGCTTGCCGCCCAGCCGCTCGATGAGCTGCTGGCCGAAGCGCCGCAGGCCGATGGCTTTCAGGGCGAGCTTCGGGTCGGCCTCGATCAGGCCGAACACGTTGCGGACGGCCGGGTCGGCATCGAAGCCCAGGATGAGGTCCGGTCCGGCCAGGTAGAAAAAGTGCATCCCGTGGGACTGGACGAACTGCGCCATGTGCAGGAGCTCCCGCAGGAGAATGGCCGGCCGCGGGGGCGTGACCCCCAGGATGGCATCGCAGCTCTTGGCCGCGGCCAGGTGGTGGCTGACCGGGCAGATGCCGCAAATGCGCTGGGTGATCTGCGGCATCTCGAAGTAAGGCCGGCCCTCGCTGAATTTTTCCAGCCCCCGGAATTCGTCGATGTGCAGGTAGGAGCGCTCGACCTCTCCCGCTGCGTCCAGGTAAATCGTGATGCGGGCGTGGCCCTCGATCCGGGTGACGGGTTCGATCGTGATTTTCTGGGCGCTCATGTGGGCCTCCTTATCGGTCGGCCGGTCAGCCGGTCTGCCCGTCTGTCCGGTCGGCCGGTCCAACGTATCGAGCTGCGCCGACGGGCCGACCGGCCGACCGGCTGACGGGCAGACGGGTGACCGGAATGACGGGCCGACCGGCTGACCGGACAGGCGGGTCGACCCCCTCAATCGTACCTCAAATGCTCCCGCGGCAGGGCGGTCGGTATCCGGCCGGCCAGGAGTTCCGAGAACAGGTAATGAAAGTCGTCGGCGCGCGGCGGGCAGCCGGGTAAAAAGATTTCCACCTTCACGACCTCGCCCACACCGGTCACGGTCGCGAGCGGTCGACCCAGCTCCGGTGAGTCCGGGATGCGCCCGTTGACGGTGCTTTCGCTCTCAATATAGGCGCGCTCGAGCGCGGCGCGGGTGCCGACCAGGTTGCGGGCCGCAACGATGCCGCCGAAGGTCGCGCAGTCTCCCACCGCCACGAGGTAGCGGCAGCGCGCGCGCATGCGCCGGGCGACTTCGATATTGTGAGTGTTGCTCACGGCGCCGGTCAGGACTCCGACAATGACTCCGGTCAGGGGCGGGTGCTTGAGGTCGGTGACCGGGCTCGAGGTGAAGGCTACATGATGCAGGAGGGGCACGAGGCGTTCGTCCAGGTCCAGGAGCGACATGTGGCACCCGGCACAGGCGGCCAACCAGTCGGTGGCGATCAATATTTTTGCCATGGCAGCGGCTCCTTTTCAAAACGGGCGATGCGTGCGCCGCCCTGCCGGTGGCGGGCCGGCGCTGTCGTCCATGCCGAGGGTTTCCGCCAGCCGGCCCAGGATGTCCCAGTCCGGCCGGGATCGACCGGAGGGCGGCAAGGCGGCATGCGCCCTGACCAGAACCCCTTCCGTGTTGGTGAGGGTTCCGGAGCGTTCCAGCCAGCTCGCCATGGGCAGGATCAGGTCGGCCCGGTCGGTGAGGGGCGACTCATAGCTGGCTTGGACGATGACGAAGGCCCGGGGGGCGACCCCGGCCGCCAGAGCGTCCATGGCGCCGTTCTCTTCTCCGGCGATGATGAAAAGGGTGTCGCAGCCGCCCGGGTCGAGCGGGCCGTTCACCCCCAGGGCGGCGGCGGTCAGCGTGTTGACCCCGGGCTGAAGAGCGATGAACCGGGCTTGGCCGGCCAACCGCTGAAGGATCCGGGTTTCGGTTCGGTCCAACTCAACCCCGTAGACGACCATCGGTCGGGCGGTGGCCCTAAGGGCGTCCACGGCGACCTCGAGCTCCCGGGGGGCGACGTGCATCTCGGCGAAGGCCGCCAGCTCCCCCGGACGTTTTCCGGCCGTGATCAGCCGGGCCCCGCGGTCCACTGCCTGCTTGATCATGAATGCGGCGACCGGGTGATCCACACTCGGATCCGCGCCCGCGACCAGAATGGCGTCACAGGCGGGCAGATCGGCCAGCCGTCCGCCTTCCGTGGCCGGGAAGCTGTGACAGACGCCGCCGGCCATGCCCCGCTGCGCAGCGTGCAGGGTGGTGATGAAGACTCGTTTCATCAGTTTGAGCGCCTCGTTCGTCACGCGGGTCGTGGTCATCAGCCCCAGGCGCTGTGGGTCGGTGTTGCCCAATTGTGCCGCCGCCACGGCCAGCGCATTTTCCCAGCTCACAGGGAGCCGACCGCCGTTTTCTCTCAGCATCGGGCCGAGGACCCGCCGGCGGGGGTCCTCCAGGGCTTCGAAGCGCCCCCGGCGGCAGAGCAACCCGCGGTTGACCGGCGCCTCCCACAGGCTCTCCAACCGTACCGCCCGGCCGTGGTGCATCACCACGGTCAGTCCGCAGCCCAGGCTGCATTGGCTGCAGGTGGTCGCGATGCGCTCAACCTCGGCCGGCCGCGCCATGAAGGCGCTGCGCGTGTCGATCAGAGCGCCGGTCGGGCAGACGTCGACACAGGTCCCGCAGCCGATGCAGGTCGATTCGGCGAGCGGCACGTCCATGTCGGCGCACAGCATGGTGTGCGCGCCGCGCTGCCGCAGATCCAGCGTGTGGTTGCCGACCAACTCAGCGCAGGCCCTGACGCAGCGCCGGCAGAGCACGCAGCGGTTGTGGTCCAGCAGATGGTGGGCGGGCGAGGCGTCCACCGTGAAGCGCTCGCGGTAGGTCGGGTAGACAAAATGGTCCAGCCCGTAGCGGTAGCCGAGCGCCTGCAGTTCACAATCGCCGCTCATGGGGCAGGTCATGCAGAAGTGGTTGCGCTCGGAGAAGATCAGCTCGAGCACGAACCGCCGCGCGGCCACCACCTTGGGCGACTCGGTCTGGACCTCCATGCGGTCGGCCGCCGGGAAGGTGCACGCGGGCTGGAGGGTCCGCTGCCCGGCCACCTCCACCAGGCACATCCGGCAGGCACCCGCCGGGGCAAGCGCCGGGTGGTGGCACAGGGTGGGGATGTCGATGCTGGCTGCGCGCGCCGCCTCGAGGATGGTCTGCCCCGTTTGTGCGGAGACCTTCTGTCCATTGATTGTGATCGTCATCGTGCCCATGGGATGCCCTCCCTTCGGGATGGCGACGTTAGAACTGCTCTCATCACCCCGTCTAACGGTTGGGGGTCCCGCCGTGGCGGGATTGCAGGTCTCTCGAACGTGCTCACAACCGGATGAGGTTGCTGCGCTTTCGATTCGACCTGCGCCTTGCCCGCAACCGTGATCCGAGGTTATGAAAACAGTTCTTGTGACTCGGAATCCGGCCGCCTACGCCCGGGTGGCCGCGGCCGATGCGGCGTCCGGCTGGGGCTGTTTCCGGTGGAGCATGCCCCACTCAAGATCGCAGCGCAGGCAGCGCCGGCACTCGGTGCGGACAGCCGCCTCGGCCGCCGGCAGCTCCACTTCCCGGAAATTGTGCGCGCGGCCAGTGATGGCCAGGGTCGCCGCCCGCATGCGCGGCGTTTCGCCGTGCTGCGCCATGTCCCAGGTCAGGGGCGGCAGATGCGCTTCGAGCGCCATCGGGTCACCGGCCGTTTTCCCCGCGCGCAGGTAATGGTCCACCTCCCTGGCCACGCGGTTGCCGTGAGCCACGGCTGCGACCACCGAGGCCGGCCCGCTCACGGCATCGCCGGCGGCAAAGACCCCCGGCCGGCTGGTGGCGAACGCCGCATCGACTTTCAGTGTTGCGTCCCGGCGGGTCTCCAGACCCGCGGTCAGCAGGCAGAGGGTGTCGGTCTCCTGGCCGATGGCCGGGATGACGAGATCGACTGAGAGCCGCTCCGGGGGCCCCGGGGCCGGCACCGGGCGCCTGCGGCCGCCGGCGTCGAAATCGCTCAGGCGCTGGTGTTGGATTTCGAGCGCGCCGGTCTCCAGAATCCGGACCGGGGCTGCCAGGAAATGGAACGCGATTCCCTCTTCGTGGGCGGCCTCGATCTCCTCGGGGTAGGCCGGCATTTCCGGGCGGGTGCGGCGGTAGACCAGGTGAACCTCGGAGGCTCCCAGCCGCCAGGCCGTGCGCGCGGCATCCACGGCCGCGTTGCCGCCGCCGATCACGGCGATGCGCCGGCCCGCGACGGCCGGGGCCGTGCCGAGCGCCACCTGGCGCAGGAACTGGATGCCGTGCAGGACGTGGGGGCCCTCCTCGCCCGGGATGTTCAGCTTCAGGCTTTTGTGGGCGCCGATGGCCAGGATCGCCGCCCGGAATCCCTGGCTGTCGAAGATTTCATCCAGGGTGAAATCCCGCCCCAGGGCCCGGTTGCAGAGAATGTCGACCCCGGCCCGGCGGACATGATCGATCTCCTTCTGAAGGATGTCGCGGGGCAGGCGGTATTCGGGGATCCCGACCGCCAGCATGCCCCCCGGCACGGGGAGCGCCTCGAAGACCGTCGCCGGATAGCCCATCTGGGCCAGCCGCAGGGCGGCCGTCAGCCCGGCCGGGCCCGAGCCGATGACGGCAACCTTCTGAGCCTGGGCCGGCAGGGCCTTGACCGGCATCCAGGGGGCGGCCATCTCGTGATCGGCCATGAATCGTTTGACGGTGCGGATGGCGACCGGCTGGTCGATGTCCCCTCGGCGGCAGCTCCGCTCGCAGAAGGCAGGGCAGACCCGGCCGCAGACCAGAGCAAAGGGGTTGCGCTCGCGGTGCACGGCGAGCGCTTCCGCATAGCGGCCCTCGGCGGCCAGGCTGACGTAGGCCGGGACATCGACGCCGGCCGGGCAGGCGTTCATGCAGCGCGCCGGGGTCAGCTCCTTGCAGGCCCCGGCCGGGCAGCGGCGCTCGTCGATGTGGGCGATGAACTCCTCTTCGAAATAGCGCAGGGCCGCCATCACGGGGCCCGGGGTCAGCTGGCCTAAGGCGCAGAGGCTCGCCGCCTCCATGCCGGCGGCGATCGCCCGGATCCGGTCGAGGTCCTCGCGCCGCCCCTCCCCGGCGCAGATCCGGCTCAACACCTCGAGCATGCGCTTGCCGCCGGCGCGGCAGGGGATGCACTTGCCGCAGCTCTCGGCCGTGGCGAAGGTCAGGAAGAACTTGGCGAACTCCACCATGCAGGTGTCCTCGTCCACCACGATCATGCCGCCGGAGCCCATGACGGCCCCTACCTCCCGGAGAGCGTCGAAATCCACCTTGACGTTCAGATGGGCCGGCGGAATGCA
>JBFYWX010000404.1:0-9798 GCA_041310825.1 Desulfobacteraceae bacterium
CCGCAAGTTCTACCTGCCGCTCATGCAGCACACCCCCCACATCGCCCCGCCCTACTGCTACCGTTGCCCGTTCGGGCGAGAACCCGGCACCTGTTCGCTCTAATGCGCCGATCAGCTCGAGAAGACCATCCTCTACGAGGGGCCTGATTCGATCTCGGCCTTCATGGCCGAGCCGGTCGTCGGGGCCACCGCCGGCGCCCTGGTCCCGCGCGACGGATATTTCCAAAGAATCCGCGAGATCTGCGACCGCTACGATGTGCTTCTGATCGTGGACGAGGTGATGACCGGGGTGGGGCGAACCGGCAGGAATTTCGCCGTCGACCACTGGGGGGTGGCGCCGGACATGCTGGTGGGGAGCAAGGGGCTGGCGAGCGGCTACACACCCCTCTATTGCGTCGTCACGACCGAGCGGGTGCACACGACCATTAAGGAAGGAACCGGCACCTTCGTGCACGGGCACACCTACAGCCAGAACCCTCTCTCCTGCGCGATCGCCTCGGCCGTGCTCGATTTCATCCGGGAGCACGACCTGGTGAACCGCTGCGCCCGGATGGGCGACTACCTCTTGAAGCGGATCGAGACCCTCTACCGCCATCCGATCGTCGGCGACGTGCGCGGTCTGGGGCTGATGGCCGGGGTGGAGTTCGTCAAGGACCGCGCGACCAAGGAGCCCTTCGACCCGGGGTTGAAGCTTAGTGCGCTGATCGGCGCGCGGGCCTTCGACAAGGGGCTGATCACCTACCCCGGCGGCGGCGGGGCCGATGGGGTCCGCGGCGACCACATCCTGCTCGCCCCGCCATTTATCATCACCGAGGAGCAGATCGACCGGCTGGTGGGCATCCTCGACGCGGCGATCGGCGAAATCGCCGCCGAGAAGAAGATCCCCTGAACCGGACGGCGCGCCGGGGCGAACTGCTCGTCCGGGATTGAAAAAGGAATGGCGAAAAGGTAGAAAGCGACGAACAACCGCTTTTTAATCCAGCGTCCCGGCGACAGGAGATCCGTATGGCTGAAAAGATCGCAACCGTTTTAGTAATTGGCTTGGGCAAGGTCGGCTCACTGGTCGCCACCCTGCTGCATGCAACCGGGTTCACGGTCACCGGGGCCGATCGCAACGAAACTGCCGGCCTGCCGTTTCCGGTCATCCGCCTGAATGTGGAGGATCCGGGCGATCTCGCCCGGATGAACGGATTCGACGCCGTCGTCTCCTGCCTCCCTTACCATTTCAACACCGGCATTGCCGCGCGAGCCCATGAACTCGGGATCCATTATTTCGACCTGACCGAGGACGTCAAAACCACCCAGGCCATCATCCGGATGAGCGCGACCGCCCGGGGCGTAATGGCCCCGCAGTGCGGGCTCGCGCCGGGGTTCATCGCCATCGTGGGCGCGGCGCTTGCCGGGGGCTTCGATCAGATCCGCAGCATCCGGCTGCGGGTCGGGGCGCTGCCGCAGCACCCGACCGGTCTGCTGGGCTACGCATTCAACTGGTCTCCCGAAGGGGTGGTGAACGAGTATCTGAACGACTGTGAAGTCATCGAGGACGGGGTTCACAAGTGGGTCTCCCCGCTGGAGTGGCTTGAGACCATCGTGATCGGCGGGGTTCCGCTCGAAGCGTTCACGACCTCCGGCGGGCTCGGCACGATGTGCGACACCTTCCAGGGGCGGGTGCAGAACCTCGACTACAAGACCATCCGCTACCCGGGTCACGCCAAGCTGATGAATTTCTTTTTTCACGAGCTCTTGATGCGCGAGGACCGCCACCGCGCCGGTGAAATCCTGGTGCATGCCAAGCCCCAGGTGAATGAAGACGTGGTCTACATCCACGTCGCCGTGGAAGGGTGGCAGGGGCGGCACCTGTCGCGCGAGGAGTTCGTGCGGGCCTACTACCCGCTTGAGATCGCCGGCCGCCGCTGGCGGGCCATTTCCTGGACGACCGCCGCTTCCGCCTGTGCGGTGGTGGAGATGGTGAGCAACGGAACGATTCCGGGCAAGGGGCTGCTCAAGCAGGAAGAGATCCCGCTCTCCGAATTCCTGAAGACCCGCAATGGGCGGCTCTACGATGGCGAGCCGACCGCAGCCCCCCCCTCCCGGGGCGTCCGACCGCCGGTGTAGGCGACGCCCCCTTCGGATGCGGCATCATCGCAGTTTCACCCGGCGGGCGTTGGAATCCGGGTAGGGATACTCCATATGGGTGGCCGTGGCGCGGGCGGCCGCCTCCCCGCAGCAGCGCGCCACGACCGTGAGCGCCATGTCGATACCGGCCGAAATGCCGGCCGAGGTGATCACCCGCTCGTTTGCGACCACGTGTTGGTCGTAGGAGACCCGGACGCCGGGGAAAGCGTCCCGCATCCAGTCGAGCGACTTCCAGTGGGTGGTGGCGGAAAGGCCTTCGAGCAGGCCGGCAAAACCCAAAAGCATCGCGCCCGTGCACACTGACGTCACGAGTTCAGCCTCGGCCGCGCGGACCTTGAGCCACTCCAGCATGACGGGGTTCTTGAGCTCGCGCCGCGTGCCCCAGCCGCCCGGCACCACGAGGATGTCAAGCCGCGGGCAACTCTCGAAGCTGTGGGTTGGGATCACCTCGAGGCCCCCGTGGGCGACGATCGGCCGGATCTTTTCGGCGACGAGGACCACCTCGAACGGTGATGCGGTTTCACGCCGCTGCTCCTCATCCAGGCGCACGGCCGCAAACACCTCAAACGGCCCGCAGAAGTCCAAGACCTCGACCTCATCGAACACCACGATTCCGACCCGTCTCCGGTTCATTGTCGTTTCCCCCCTCCCAAAGGCCTCGTCCCTGCCGACGGCACCTCCCGTCACATCCACGTCGTCCGCGGCGGCTTGCGCGGCACCAGGCGCTGATAACGGTACTTGGGGTGGCCGGCCATCACGGCCCCGAACGCTTTGTGCCGGGCCGGCAGCTGCAAGGCCTCGAACAAGGGCGGGTAGGCGTTGACCGCCGCGTAGAAGTAGCCGGCCCAGCAGGTGCCCAGTCCGAGCATCGGTGCGTAGAGTTCGAGGTAGCTCAATGCGAGCGCGGTGTCCTCGGGGCCGAAGCCCCAATTTTTATCCGCGTGGGCCACGATGAGGTGCGGCGCCCCGCGGCAGACCCGGTCATAGCCCCCATCCCAGGCGGCGACCACCCGCGGGTAGGATAGCAGGGTCGCCAGTTTCGGTTTTTCGGCGATGAAGGCGCGCATGTAGTCGACCACCATCCCGGAAAGGCGCTGCACCTCGGACGGGGTCTCGACGACGGTCCAGTGCCAGGGCTGATGGTTTTTCGCGGAGGGGGCGCAGCCGGCTATCTCCAGGAGCTTTTCTATCTTCCAGCGTTCGACGGGCTTTTCCTGATAGGTGCGGATCGAGCGCCGGCTGCGCAGAAACTGCTCGGCCTGCTCGCCGCTCAACCGCATCTCCCGGGGCAGGGGCGGGCATTGCGCGGGGCTGAGCCAGTCGAGCGCAAAGGCCCCCGTGGGGCAGACCGCAACACAGTGGCCGCAGGCGATGCAGTAGTCTTTGAAGTCGGCCGTCGGCACCGGCACCGGGTCATCCGGTCCCAGTCGGATGATGCGGGCGGGGCACTCTTCGACGCAAAGGCCGTCGTGGTTGCATTTTTTGGGATCCACTGCGAACGGTTTCATCACCTCTCTCCTCTCCGGGTGTGATTCACAATCTGGCCTTACCCGAGTTCGATGCTTTTTTCAATCGCAACCGCCGTCGCGCGCCCTGGCAGCGCGACAACCCCTTCTTCCGGGTTGACTTGGCGGCGCGTTCTCATCTAAATGGTGTCATCGGCAGGGGCCAGATTCTATGCACGTGGAGGCATCAGCGGCGACACCGGCGAACGCAACCGAACCATTCACTCTCTTCTACGGCAGACGGAGGCGGTCATGACGGCAAAAACCTACCAGCCCGGAGAACCTTACACCTACCCTCTTCTTCTAAAAAAGCTCCTCACCACCCCCTTGATCTACTCTCCGGATCGGGAAATCGTCTACCGGGACCGGCACCGCATCACTTACCGTCCTGCAGATGCTCCTGACGAGCCCGGCGGCGAAGGCCGCGGACTTGTCGCATTGGAAGCACCTCATGGCGCGAGGTGCGCCACTTCATCCGCAAGCAAGTTCTGTTCTTGTGGGTGTGGCTTCCAGCCACGATCCGATCGCGGCAAGATGCCGCTCCCACAGGGAAAAAGCCTAACTTACTTGAAAGGTGATTATTGGCGGCTCCCAGCTGCCGCGGGGGCTCGCCAAAATGGCGCGCGACCGGGGCATCGAAGTCAACGTGGGCTACGGAATGTCCGAGACCTGCCCGATCATCAGCCTGGCGAACCCCAAGGAGCATATGCTCGCCTGGGAGCCCTAGCGCCATCTGGATGTGGTCATCAAGACCGGCCGGCCCATCCCCCTCGTGGAGATCGACCTTTTCGACCCCGAGGATCGGCCGCTGCCCCATGACGGCAAGGCCGTCGGGGAGGTCTGCATGCGCGCTTCCCAAGACGAGCGTTGGCAAGCTCGACAAGAAGGTGCACCGTCAGACGCATGCCTGACGGTGCGCGGATGAGCCGTTTCAATTGACAGCCCGCATCCCCGGGTTATTTTCACTCATCGCCGGATTCATTCGAAGGGGGCATGATGAAGACTGCGGGAGACATTCTCAGCAACAAGAAACGGGACATGGTGACGGTGCGGCCGGAGCAGACCATCCGCGAGGCGCTCGAGCGCATGCAGGTGAACCGGATCGGCGCCATCCTGATCAAGCGTGCGGATCGGATCGTGGGCATCTGGACCGAACGGGACCTCGCCCGCGACGTTCTCAGGCGTGGTTTCGATATCGACACGGCCCTGATCGCGGATCACATGGCGGCCGAGATTTGCACGGTTGTCGACACCACCCCGATCCTTAAGCTTCAGGAGATGTTTCTGGGGCTTTTTACGCGGCACATCCTGATCACGCGCAAAGGCAAGCCCATCGGCCTTTTGTCGATCGGCGACGTCCTGCGGTCGAGCCTCCTTGAAAAAGACGCACAGATCAAGGATCTCAATGCCGTGGCCAGTTGGGAATACTACGAAAACTGGGGATGGGACCGGAAGCTGAAATCCCCTAAAAAATGACCTCCCCCCGCCCGGCCCGGTGTGCGGACGGCGTCCAGGAGACCATGGCCGAGCTCTCCCTGGAGAAGGTGTTCCACCTGCTGGGGACCCGCGAGGTCCCCGGCACCGGCCGTGAACTGAAAGCCCTCTCTACCCGGATCGGGGAGCTGGTGGGGCTGAACGGCGAGGAGTGGGTTCACCGGCACCGGCGCATGCTCCTTGAGCAGTGGCATCATGCGGTGGGTCCGGGCCGAGCGGCCTTTCCATCCCCCCTGTCCCGTCAACCTGGAGGTGATCCGATGTCCCCCCTCTTCGCGCCAGCCGCCATCAAGGGAATGATGCTGCGCAACCGCTTCGTGCGCTCGGCCACCTGGGAGGCCATGGCCGCACCCGACGGGGCGGTCACGCCGCGCCTGGTCGAGACCATCGCCGCCTTGGCCCGCGGCGGTGTCGGGTTGATCATCAGCAGCCACGCTTTCATCCGCCCGGAGGGCCAGGCCGGACCCGGGCAGGTGGGCGCCTACGGGGACGAGTTGCTTCCCGGGCTGCGGCGGATGGCCGCCGCCGCTCACGATAACGGGGCCAAGATCCTGCTGCAGCTGGCCCATGCCGGCTATTTCGCCGCGGGTAATTTCACCGGCGTGCGGCCGTTGGCCGTTTCAGCTGCGGTGAAACTCGACGACACCCCGCGGCGCGAGATGAGCGTTGCCGACATCGGTGCGCTGGTGGAGGCCTTCGCGGCGGCGGCCGTGCGCGCCAAGGCGGCCGGCTTCGACGGGATCCAACTTCACTGCGCGCATGGCTACCTGTTGAACCAGTTTCTCTCACCTCTCTTCAACCGCCGGACGGACGACTACGGCGGAACATTCGTGAACCGGGTCCGGGTGCATCGTGAAACGATCCAGGCGATCCGCCGTGCGGTGGGTGAAAACTACCCCGTTCTGGCAAAGGTCAACAGCCGGGACTTTGCCGAGGGCGGGCTGGAGCTGCCCGAGGCGCTGGAGGCGGCCGTCCTCATGGAACAGGCGGGGATCGACGCGGTCGAGCTGAGCAGCGGCATGACCCGCTTTGCCCGCCTTGGCGCTGCGCGCACGGGTATCCGCAACCAGACGAAAGAGGCTTACCACCAGGAAGAGGCCAAGGTCTTCAAAGCGAAGCTGCGGATCCCTCTGATCCTCGTGGGCGGGATCCGCTCGCTGCCGGTGGCCGAGCGGCTCGTGCGGGAGGGGGTTTGCGATTTCATCTCGATGAGCCGACCCTTGATTCGCGAGCCGGCGTTGATCAACCGCTGGGCATCCGGTGACCGGCGCAAGGCCGCCTGTACCTCCGACAACCTCTGCTTCGGCCCGGCGCTCCGCGGCGAGGGGCTCTATTGCGTCACCGCCGCCAAGAAAAAACGGGGGGAAGCCTGATCCCGGCTAGTCATCCACCTTGCGCCGGGCCGCTTTGATCCGCCCCCGTTTGACCTTGCCCGCGATGCGTTTTTCGCGCGAAGCGGCGCTCGGTCGGGTCGGCCGGCGCCGGCGGGGTGCGGATGCCGCCGATGCGATCAGGGCCTTGAGGCGCATGAGCGCCTCCTCCCTGTTTTTCTCCTGCGTGCGGTGATTCTGGGCCTTGATGACCACGACCCCCTCGCGGGTGATGCGCTGGTCGCTGCGGTGAAGCAGGCGGGTTTTGACCGGCTCGGGCAGGGATGAGGAGAGGATGTCGAAGCGCAGGTGAACGGCGGTCGCGACCTTGTTCACATTCTGCCCCCCGGCGCCCTGGGAGCGCACGGCACTGACCTCGATCTCGGCGAGTGGTATCGAAAGCCGTTCGGTTATCTGCAGCATGATGGCGGCCTCGGCCGCGGCGGGTGCGAACCTGTCACCGCGGGTTTTCTCACCGGGCGCCGGGTCGCCCCGCCGGCCCCGGGAGGAGTTCAAGCGTTGAATTGCCGCGTGGGTCGGTGTAGTTAGGCCCAATTTGACACCAACCGGTCAAAATCACAAGGTGAAACGGGTATCGCGCCAGGCGTCCACGGATGCTTTCATGATCGAGGTTGCCGCTGCCATCCTGGTACGGGCGGGCCGCGTGCTCATCGGCCGTCGCCGGGCCGGGGCGCGCCGGGCCGGCCTTTGGGAGTTTCCCGGCGGAAAGATACGCGTCGGGGAGACCCCGGAGCAGTGCCTGCGGCGCGAGATCAAGGAGGAACTCGGCATCGCAATCACGGTCGGGGAGTTCTTCGGTGAGAGTCGCTATCGCTATCCCGACCAGACGGTGCGCCTGATGGCCTACCGCTGCACCATGACTGGGGGGCGCCTCGCCCTGAACGACCACGCGGAGATCGTTTGGGCGGGGGCCGGCGAGCTTGACCGCTACCGCTTCTGCCCGGCGGACATCGTTTTGGTCGGTATGTTGAAAGAGGGTGGATTGAATCAAGGGGCGGATGGGCACCGAGGGGGCGCATCGGTGCCGCCGCACGGTGGCATGTGATGGCCTCATCCCCGTCCGTCCTTATCGTCCTGAGTCTGACGACGGCGGCCCTGCTCGTTGCGGCCGCGGCGCGGGACGCCTGCGGCCAGACCGGCCGGACGCCCCCGGCGCCCGCTGCGCCCCAAACCCAGACCGATCCCCGCCAGAAGGAGCTTGAACGGGCGGCGGCCGTCAACCTCTCCGTAGCCCGCAAATCCATCCAGGACGATGCCTTTTACAACGCCCGGGTGACCCTCAATGTCTGGAAGATCAGCGCGCTCGAGGCCGGGACCTTCGACCCGAAGATCTATGATGAGCTGTACAAGCAGCTCTACGAAAAGTCGATCCGGGACAACCTGCGGTGCATCGACACCTCGATCGCCCGACGCGATGCCGTGAACGCGAACCAATGCCTGCGTATTTACCAGCTGCACTCCCAGGACATCGGCGCCTTCGACTCCCGGAAATTCGACGAGCTGAAGCACCGTATCGGCGAAATCCGCAAGAACGAGCGGCAGCGCTGAAGACCCTACGGCTGCGCGTATCCAAGTTGTCGAAGAGTGCACCTTCACCCGCCGGCCCATCCGTTTTTTCCTGTGAGACCCGGATAAGGGGCCGCGCCGTTTCACCCAGTTGACCGGTCCATCGGAGTCCGGTAGAGGAAGTGTTCCGTCCGAACGTCAACCTCATAACAAGATGATCCCGGCCCCGGGAGGGGGTCGTCCCATGCCCAAACACACCCAGTGCGTCCACAGCGGGGCCCGCAAGGACAAGGCCACCCGCGGGCTCAACACACCCATTTACCCGTCCTCGGCCTACGAGTACCTGGATGCGCCGCAGAACACCTACCCGCGCTACTTCAACATCCCCAACGAGCGCGTCGTGGTGGAGAAACTCTGCGCCCTGGAGGGGGCGGAGGACGGGCTATTGTTCAGCTCGGGCATGGCCGCCATCAGCGCGGTGCTGCTCGCCTTCCTGGAGAGCGGCGGCCACGCCGTGCTGCAGCGGGACATCTACGGGGGGACCCATCATTTCGTCACCGCGGATTTCAACCGCCTCGGGCTTCAGTTCAGCTTCACGGGCAGCCGGTCGGAGGAGATCGAGGCCGCCGTTCGACCGAACACCCGCCTGATTTACATCGAAACCCCGTCGAACCCGCTTTTGAAGATCACAGACATCGCGGCGGCGGCCGAGATCGGCCGGCGGCGGGGTCTCGTCACCGTGATCGACAACACCTTCGCGAGCCCCATCAACCAGAACCCGCTCGCCTACGGGATCGATGTGGTCACCCACAGCGCCACCAAGTACATCGGCGGCCACAGCGACCTGTGCTGCGGCGCGGCGCTGGGCAGCGCCGAACTGATCCGGCGGATCCACGCAACGGCCGTCAACCTCGGCGGCAACCTGAACGCTCTCACCTGCTACCTCTTGGAGCGCAGCCTGAAGACCATGGCCGTGCGTGTGGAGCGGCACAACCAAAACGCGCGTACGGTGGCGGACTTTCTCAGCCGGCAGCCGGTGGTTCTAAAAGTGAACTATCCGGGTCTCGAATCCCACCCGGGGCACATGATCGCCGCGCGCCAGATGCACGGGTTCGGCGGCATGCTCTCCTTTGAGCTGGACGAGACGAAATGCCCGGCGGATCAATTCCTGCATCGGCTGAAACTCATCACCCCGGCCTTGAGCCTGGGAGGGGTGGAAACCATCATCTGCGCCTCGTCCAAGACATCCCACGCCAAGCTCTCCGCGGAGCAGCGGCGGGAGCTGGGCATCTCGGACGGGCTGCTGCGGCTGTCCGTCGGCATCGAAGATGCGGGGGACATCATCGCCGACCTCTCCCAGGCGTTGGGGGCATGAAAGCCCGGCGGCGTTTCCCGGTTGACGTGTTTTTTCAATTGTCGTAAGGAGATAGCCAGCGAGATGCGCCGGTTCCTATCTCACCGAACACGCCCTGGACGAATGGCTCAAGTCCGGCCGGCGCAAGGGCCGGCCGGTGGAGGGCAGTCAGTGGGTCGTTTTCGAAAGCAACCTGCAGGCGCCGGACATCAGCCGCCTGGTGCGGAAATAAACCGGGATTTCAGGCAACCCCTGCCTTTCATATTCAACCAAAGGAGCTACTGATGATGTATCTTCCAAGTAACTTACCCGTAGGTACTTGGATTTAAGCAGTTTCTGGTTTGGGTTGTTTTTCGACGGCTTCAACCAGCGCATAGCCCAATTCTTTAGCTTTTCGTTTCAAGTTTTGAAC
>JBFYWX010000407.1:0-6422 GCA_041310825.1 Desulfobacteraceae bacterium
AGCGTGATGAACCCGAGACCGGCGGGCGCCAGGCGCGGCCCCACGAAGTCCCCGGCGGCCGCGGCCATGATGGTGGGGATGCTCCAGGCGGTGAGGCCGAAGAGGATGGCGGAGAGATAAAACCCTGCCGGCGTTTTGACCAGGGCGTAGATGATGTAGGCGACCCCCAGCACGAAATAGGCGAGGGCCGCGCCGCGGCTGCGCCCGAGACGGTCGGAGATACTGCCCCAAATGACCCCGCAGAAGGTGCTCAGGGCGCCCACCATGGCCCACAGCCCACCGGCGAAGCCCTGGCTCAAGCCCATCTCCTTCACGAGGTAGGCGGCAAAAAAGGTCATGTAGATGATATAGGACGACCCGTAGAAGAAATAGACCGCGCCCAGATACCACACCGACCCCTTACGGTAGACCGCGGACCACTGGAGTGCGGAGACCTTCGGCCCGGCGGGAGCCGCGGCCGGCGCCTCTTTTTCGGTTGCCCCGACCGGCAAGAGACCCTTTTCCTCCGGCCGGCTGCGGATCAGGGCAAAGACGACGGCCGCGATGAGCAGGGCGAGCCCGCCCAGGATGAACCAGGCATCCCGCCAGCCATCCGTTCCCCCATGAGCGAGGATGGGCGGGACGATGAGGCCCGACACGAGGGTCCCCGCCCCGATGCCCCCGGAGACGATCCCGGTGGCGAACCCTCTTCTCTTCATCGCGAACCAGGCCGAGCCCAATGCCATGGCCGGCACATAGGCGGCTCCGTTGCCGAGACCGGTCAGGAACCGCATGGCGAGGGCAAAACCAAAGGTGTGGGCGAGGCCGGTCAGGATCAGGGTGATCCCCAGCAGGATGAGGGCGAGGGTGATGACGATGCGCGTTCCGAACCGGGCCGCCAGGAACCCCCCGATGATGGCCATGGTGAGATAGCCGACGAAGTTCCCGGTCCCCAGGAGTCCCAGCTGGGTGTAGTCGAAGCCGAGTCCATCCTTCATGGCTGGAAGGATGATGGTGTAGGCCATGCGCCCGAAGCCATGGGCGGCGATGGTCGTCAGCATGCCCATGAAAATGACGATCCAACCGTAGTGGAGCTTTCCGCGGGGCATTGCCTTCACCTCCCGGTTTGTAAAAAGTGATGGAGCTGTGGCGCCCAACCACCCTGGTGTCTTTCGTCTATATCCCACCCGTCGGCGGCCTTGCAACTAGCAATAGAGACCCGATACCTACGGCAGCCGGGTTCAGGACGGGGCGGCGCCCCTGACCGAAACCATGACCACGCGCTTTCAAACGATTCCGTTTCGCGCGCAAGCGTGCCTTGAAAGGACCGGGGGGATGGTGGTAAGAGCTTGCCGGAGGGGGGATTAGATGACCAAGAAAGAGAACATCCTGCAGGTGGCCACGAAGCTTTTCTCCGAAAAAGGCTTCCGCAGCACCACGATTGCCGAGCTGGCCGAGCACACCGGGGTCGCCGAGGGCACCATTTTCTACCATTTCAAGACCAAGGAAGGGCTGTTCCTGGCCATCCTCGAGAAAATCCGCCAAACCCTGATCGGTGAGTTCAACGGGTTTTTCAGGGAAAAAACCTTTTCATCGGGGATTGAAATGCTGGAGGGCAGCATTTTCTTCTACCTCTATTTGGTGGGCACCAAGGAGGAGCTGTTCCTGATCCTGCACCGCTACGACGCCTATGAGCTGGCCCAGGTGACGCCGGTATTCCGCAAGAATTTTTCGGCCATCTACAACTTCATTCTCGACACCTTCGAAAGGGCCATCCGGCGCGGCCAGAAGGACGGTTCCATCGCAGATCTTCCGGCCGGGAAAACCGCCTTCATCGTTTTCGCCATGGTGGACGGCATTGCCCGGCTGAAAACATTCAACCTCTACGATTCAAGCGCCCTTTTCGAGCAGTTGATCGCAAGCTGCCGCCGCATGCTCCAGAAGCGCCCCGCCTGATGGGTCCCAACCAACCAAGCGACCGGAATCGTCGGCCTGCACCTTGGTAGCCCGGAAACAATATCATTTCAGTGTACTTACTGGCAGTTGGGTCGTTTGACGCCTTGGTTCTGACACCATGACGGGTCACTGCGACGCATTGCTTCCCGGTGCTGCATCCTAAGACATATCGCATCAAAATCGGCCAAAAATTTCTCTTGACAGCGTAAAAAGTGCCAAGTATTATACTGAGCACTCACTCAGTTTTGCCTTTCGGGAGAAGAGGGTGGAACAATGGCACCGGAACTCAAAATTTTGTTGGTGGACGATGAGGTCGAGTTCATTTCGAGCCTGGCGGAGCGGCTGCTCTTGAGGGGCTTCAAACCGCAGGTGGCTACTGACGGTGCCTCCGCGCTCGAATTGATCAGGAGCGACAAGTTCCACGCCGTGGTGCTCGACGTGATGATGCCCGGGAGGGACGGCCTGCAGACCCTCAGTGCCATCAAAAAAGTCGATGCGAACGTGGAGGTCGTTCTGCTGACAGGTCACACCAGCTTGGAAACGGCTCTGGCCGGCATTCAGGCCGGGGCCTTTGATTACCTGGTAAAGCCGGTGGACGTGGACGAGTTGGCGTTCAGGCTTCAGGATGCCTGTGAAAAGCGCAGGCTGCTCATCATGCAGGCTACGAATTCCGGAACATAGAACCGTAGGCAGACCATTAACCACAAAAGGAGACGGAAAATGGGGTTCTTCAAACAGCTGGGCCGATTCATGATGGCGGGGGCCACCGCCCACGCCAAGTGGGAAATCGAGGTTTCCCACAACATCCTGCACAGCCGAAAGCGCCTCTTCATCCTGGCGCTGCTGCTGGTGCCGCTGCTCCTCGGGGGGATCGCCTTCGCGGATCAGATCAAAGAGGTCCTGCCCGATGTGCTGGGGGGTAAGAAAGCCTACAGCCCCTCCTTCTACTCCCTGGGAATCTTTACCGTATCCATCCTGATCGGCTTCGGGGCCGGGCTCATCACCGGCTGCATCGGCGCCGGCGGCGGGTTTGTCATCGCCCCGGCCCTCATGAGCGCGGGCATCAAGGGCATCCTGGCCGTGGGGACCGACCTCTTCCACATCTTCGCCAAGGCCATCATGGGCAGCGTGATCCACCGCAAGCTCGGCAACGTCTCCGTGCCGCTGGCCATGGTGTTTCTGATCGGCGCCATCATCGGTGCGACCGCGGGCGGCATGATCAACCGCTTCTTCTATGAGCTCAACCCCATCGTGAGCGATGCCTTCATCACGGTCATCTACTCGCTGATGCTCGGCTTCCTGGGGACTTACGCGATGACCGACTACCTGAAGGCCCGCAAAAGGCTGAAATTACAGAGCGCGGCCGCCTCCCATGATTCCGCCCACGGCGGCCGTGACGAAGGCGCCGACCTGGGCAGCCTGCCCCGCTCCCTGCAGGCGGTCAAAATCCCGCCCATGGTGCGTTTCGATCATGACTTCACACCCGGCGGGCGTGCCATCTCCTGGGTGTTCCTGGTGGCGAGCGGCGCCCTGGTCGGCCTGGCGGCCGGGATCATGGGCGTCGGCGGCGGCTTCCTCACCTTTCCCATCTTTGTCTACGTCCTGGGCGTCTCCTCCATGACCACGGTGGGGACGGACATCTTTCAAATCATCTTCACCGCGGGCTACGCCGCCATCAGCCAGTATGCCATCTATGGCTTCATCTTCTACACCCTGGCCATGGGGATGCTGATCGGATCGCTCCTCGGAATCCAGATCGGGGCCATCGTCACCAAGGTGGTCAAGGGCATCACCATCCGCGGCTTTTACGCCATGGCGGTCCTGGCCGGTTTCGTGAACCGGATCTTCGCCCTGCCGGCCAAACTCGCCGACATGGAGGTCATCCCCATTTCCAAATCCCTCGCCCATACCCTGGAGGTGATCGGGATATGGGCCTTTTTCATCGTCATCGGCGGATTCGCTGTCTGGGTCGTGGGAACCTTTTTTTCCAATATGGGAACACTCAGGAAACAGGAGAAAGGCCAATGAGCTCACAACGCAAAAACCTCGTCAAAGGCACCCTCTTGCTGGTCAGCTTTCTGGTGGTTCTGGTCTTGTTGTTCGTTCCGTTGATCAACGGCCAAAACACACTGGGGTTCCTGGACAACCTGTACAACTCCATCTCCAAGGGATCGGCCAACTACCTGCCGGGCGTCCAAGAGAATGTGCGTCAGTTCCCTTCCCGCGAGATCGACGTCGTCCTGACGATGGCCGATGAGAGGCAGGCCACCCAAACCGCCCAGTTGATCTCGGCCGCCGGCGCCCGCGCCCTGGCCGAAGGCAAGCAGATCAAGGTCAAGGGGGACCTGGCCGGCATTTTGTCGGGGGCGATCGGCGATGCCGAAAAAATGTACGCCAACCAGGGGGAGGCGCTCCGGAACAAACACGGTTTCGACGAGCGCCGGGCACTCTACAACTGGTGGAACGCCCTGAAAGCCATGGACTTCGAATTGGGCAAGCAAAAGCTTTTCAAGGAGGCCAAGCTCGTCACCCTGGTGCAGAGCCGGGCGGTCGAAACAGCCTTCAACTATTTCGGGATCGAGGCCCAGAGCGTGGGCGAGCGTTACCTCATCGTGGTCGCCTCCCTGATATTTTACGTGGTCTACACCTTGTGGTACGGTTTCGGTGTCATGTACTTGTTCGAGGGATTCGGCCTCAAGCTGGGTCACTAAACCGCACCGCACCGAGAATCGGGTCCGCTCAAACCATGCTCGGTTTCATCCGCAACATGATGGCGGGGCTGAGAACCCGGAAAGAGCCCTCCCGGGCACAGGAGGCCGACGAGGCGCTCCAGAGGGGGTTCAAGCTCCGCTATCTGCAGTTCAAGCGGATCCTGAGTGCCAACGACAAGGTCCTGAACATGATGGCGGAGATGGAGACAGCCTTGCAGGGAGGCCAGCCCTTCGGGATGAGCTTTATCCGCTCCCGCTGCGCCCTGATCTCCACCAATGTCTTCCAGATCATCCAGCATCTGAACTCGCTGGCGCCGGCTGGAGGGTATCGGCCGCTTGAGGTGCGGTTCCACGAGATCCAGCAGAAGGTGGCCTCCCTGCTGGAGACCCAGCGCGGAACCATCGACGGCGAGTTGGTGTTGGACCTGCATCGGATCGACAAAACCCGGGTGGATGCCGCCGGGGTCAAGATGGCGACCCTGGGGGAGGTCTACCAAAAACTCGGAATCCGCACACCGCCCGGGTTTGTGATCACCTCTGCGGCCTACTATCTCTTCATGGCCCACAACCGGCTTCTGGAGGAGATCGACCGGCGCCTGCAGGCCCACGAAGGCAGCGACCCGGACCAGGCCCACGAGCTGCGCTCCGCCCTGCAGCAGCTGGTGATCCAGGCGCCTCTCCCCGCCGTTCTGGCGACGGAGATCGACCGGGCGCACGCCGTCATGGCAGATGCCCACGGCCACCGGCCCCCTCTCGCCGTGCGCAGCAGCGCCTCGAATGAAGATACGCGCGGGGCCTCGTTCGCCGGGCAGTATCGCTCACTTTTGAACGTGAGCGCCAAACACCTGCACCAGGCCTATAAAGAGGTCGTCGCCGGGAAATACACGGAGACGGCCATGGCCTATCGCTTCCATCGCGGGTTGCGTGACCAGGACGTGGTCATGTGTGTCGGGTGCCTCGGCATGGTGGCGGCGGTCTGCGGCGGCGTCGTCTACACCCGCGACCCGCTGAACCCCGCGGAGGAGACCCTCCTGATCAACGCGGTGTGGGGGCTTCCCGGGTTGGTGGTGGACGGTCGTTCGACCGCGGATCGCTTTGTGCTCTCGCGGACGGAGCCGCTGCGGATGCTGTCAAAAGAGGTCGCCCGCAAACCCTTCCGGTATGAGTGCCTCGCCGAGGAAGGGATCTGCCGCCTCCAGCTGGACGAGGCCCATGCCGAACAGGCCTCCCTGACCGATGACCAGGCCCTTGAGATCGGTCGCCTGGCCCTCACGCTGGATGCCTATTTCGGAGAGCCGCAGGACATCGAGTGGGCCATCGACGGCGGGGGCCGCATCAACGTCCTGCAGTGCCGTCCGCTGCAGATGGTTCCGCCCTCAGGTGATGCTGCCGCGGCGGCGCTTATCGGGACCTCCGCTCATCCCGTGCTCCTGCAGGGAGGGGTGACGGTCAGCCCCGGGGTCGGGACCGGACCGGTCCACATTCTCAAAAAAGAGGTGGACAAGCTTCAATTCGCCCCGGGCGGCGTCATGGTCATCGGCCAGTCGCTCCCGGGGTATGCACCGCTGCTCAACCGGGCCGCGGCGGTGATTGCCGAATACGGCAGCTTGAGCAGCCACTTGGCCAACGTGGCCCGGGAATACGGGGTGCCGGCTCTTTTCGGCGTAGCCGGCGCCCTGAGCTTACTGCAGTCGGGCCAGGTGGTGACCGTGGACGGCGGAAGCCGCCGGGTGATTGCCGGCGCGGTGGAAGGCCTCTCCCGCGAAAGACCGCAGC
>JBFYWX010000418.1:0-21294 GCA_041310825.1 Desulfobacteraceae bacterium
CATTCTTTTTGCCGTCCTGCTTCTGACTGCCGGCCTGACCGGTTGCGCCTCCCAGGGTACCCATCAGGTCAAGACGGCGGAGGAAAGCGCGCTGATCACCGATATTTTGACCAGCGAGGACGCAGCCACGTTTTACGTGACCGTGAAGGGCAGTAAACCGTTGAGCTACACTGCGCTCCGGCAGGACTCCCCGCTGGGGGTGCAGTTCACGTTTCCGGGCGCGGTGCTCGACAATCTGCAGCAGAGCTACCTTCCGCCTGAAAACGACACCGTCGGTCTCATCCGGACCACCGTGGTGAGTGACGGCGGGCAGGCTGCTCGAATCCTCATCGAACTCAAACGGGATGTGCCCTACGATCTGGTTCCGGAGGAAGGCGGCCTGAAAATCGCTTTCGCCAAAGCCGAGCCACCGCTCGCCGCGCTGTCCACCCCCGCCGTCCAAGAGACGGATGTGGCGGCGCCGCCAGTGGCACCGATCAGCTCGCCGCCCGACATGTCCGCCTGGCCTGCGGCCACGCAGATCCGGGCCGTCACCGCAACCCCTGGACCGCAGGGCACACTGATCCAGATCGAGGCGGACGGCACGCTGCGCGACTACAAGGCCTTCGCCCTCACCGAAAATACGCCGCGCATCGTCTTCGACATCCCGGCCGTGCGCACATTGGCCACGAGTGAACAGCGGGTGACGGTCGCGAGCGGTCCCGTCGGACGCGTGCGCTACCTGGGCTACCCGGACAAGGTTCGGGTGGTCATTGAAACCCAGAAGTCTTTCTTGGACCAGTACCTGGCCGACCCGGTCGAGAACGGCCTTGCGATCCGCGTGGGAGAGGCCCCCGCCGGTCGTGAGCTGACGCTTGCCTCCGGCCCGGCTCCGGCCCCGGCCGCCGCCCCCACCACGGCCGCACCGGTTTCCGGAGCACCCGCCTGGATCAACCGGATGGAGTTTGCCGGCGAGGAGGACACCACCTCCGCGCTCATCATCGGGACGACGCGGCCGGTTCAATACGAGATCTCCAAGGCCGGGGACAAGCGCGTGACCGTGAAGCTGCTCAACACCTCCGTTCCGCCGCACCACCTGCGTCCCCTGATCACGACCCGCTTCAACAGTGCGGTGGACCGGGCCACCCCGTCCCAGGATAAGTCGGCCGCCGTCGTGGCCATCGATCTGCGCGAGGGCGTCGCCTACGACGCGGAGCAGGTCGGCAACGTGATCCGCGTCCAGTTTGCCGGGTCGACCATCCCGCCCAAACCGTTCGAAGACGCCCAACCACCGGCCTGGAAATCCGCGGCTCTCTCTGCGGTCGGTCCGCGCCCGGACCCGGCGGCCTCCGCGCCGGCAGCCGTCAAACCGGTGGCCCCCGCGCCGGTCAACGTTCCCACCAAGTCCGTCGTCATGCTGAACCCCGAGACGGGGGAACGCGAAAAAGTCTACACCGGTGAGAAAATCGCGCTCGACTTCTATGACACCGACATCAAGAATGTGTTCAGAATTCTTCAGGAAATCAGCGGCCGGAACTTCGCGATCGACAAGAATGTCACGGGCAAGGTCACGCTCGCGCTTCAAAAGCCGGTGCCTTGGGACCAGGTGCTGGATCTCGTGTTGAAGATGAACCAGTTGGGCATGGCGTGGGAAGGAAACATCATCCGGATCGCCTCCGTCGCCACCCTCCAGCAGGAAGAGAAGCTACGCCAGGCGCAGCTCAAAGCCGAGCAGGACTCGCGCAAACAGGAGGAGGAAGGGGAGCCTCTCGTCACGGAGTACATCCCGGTCAATTACTCCAACGGCAAGACCGAAATTCTGCCGCACCTGAGCAACATCCTCACGCCGAACCGCGGCAAGGTCAGCGTGGACGAGCGCAACAACCAGATCATCTTCACCGACATCCCCGAGAAGGTGCGTCAGGCCAAGGTGATCGTGGCGAGCATCGACCGGGTGACCCCCCAGGTGGTCATCGAGGCGCGGATCGTGGAGGCGAACAGCAGCTTCAACCGTGAAATCGGGTTCGACTGGGGTACCATCAGCATCGAGGCCTTCAAGATCGGCGGTGCGTTCCGGGTCGGCCCCACGGCGATGCAGGCCAACAACATCCCCACCACGTTCCGCCCCGACAACTCGATCGGCTTCAATGTCGCCACCCTGTTCGGCACCAATATCTCGATCGTGGATGCCAAGCTGTCGGCGAGCGAGGTGGAGGGCAAGGCGACGGTGATATCGGCGCCGAAGATCATCACGTTGAACAACAAGGAGGCCACCATCAAGCAGGGCCTCGAGGTGCCCTACCTGGAGCGGGATTCATCGGGCAACGCCACCGTGCGCTTTAAAGACGTGGATCTGCTGCTGAAGGTGACGCCGAAAGTATCCCAGGACCAGCGCATCGTCATGAACATCTTCGTGACCAAGAACGATGTCGTCGACCCCACCGCCCCGGAGCCGGCCCTTTCCACCAACGAGGCCAAGACCGAGATTTTAGTGGAGGACGGCGACACGATCGTGATCGGCGGGATCCTGAAGGACACGAAGAAACTGACCGAACAGGGGATTCCGGGGCTGCGCAGCCTGCCGGTGCTGGGATGGCTCTTCCGCTCCGAGCGTACCGAGAACAGCAAGAACGAGCTGCTCATTTTCATCACCCCGCGCATCCTCCAGTTGGAACAGCGCAAGCTGATTTAGGGCGAGCAGCCTAAACGGTCCGATCCACGGCGGCGTGCGGCGGGTGCCGCCCGCCGCCTTTGTTTAGGGGGTGTTGCGCAACTAGCGTTGGGCATCGGCGGCGATAGGGGAGTCCGGCGCCAGTTCGGCGGCCCGGCTGAATTCCGCCCGGGCGCGAACGTTATTCTTCATTGCGCGATAGGCCCGCCCGAGCTCGAAGTACTGCTGGGCAACCTTGGGCTCCTTGCGGACCGCCCGCTCCAGCCTCGACACCGCCTCCTCGTAACGGCCCTGGTCGATGTACAGGACCCCCAGACCGCCCAGCGCATTGATGAAATCGGGGTTGATTTTGAGTGCCTCCAGAAGGTAGCGTTCGGCCTGGGCAAAGTCCTTTTTCTGATAGTAGGCCAACCCCATGTTGGAGAGCGCAAAATGGGGGGTCCCGTAAAAGGGGTCCTCGATGATCAATTCATAGGATTCGATCGCCTTGTCCCACTCCCCCATGGCGCTGTAGGTGTTGCCCAGGCTGTTGATGGCCGGGGCGTAACCGGGTTTCATCCGGATCGCCTTCTGAAAATACTCGATCGCCTGCTCGTAGCGGCCGCGGTAGTAGTAGACGAGGCCGATGTCGAACAAGGTGATGGGGTCGTCGGGGTTGAGCAGCTCCGCTTTCTTGAACTCCCGCAGGGCGGCCACCAGGTTTCCGCCGGCGAGATAGGCATCCCCCACGTTGCGGGTCGCCTCGGCGGCGGCCGGGTTGCGCTGGGTGGCGGCCTCCCCCCCCGGGTCCGGGGAGGTTTTGGCCCCGGTCGAGCCACATCCGGACAGGAGCAGAACGAACGCCAGGAGAGCGAAAACGGTTTTCATGCGAATCCTCCCCCCGGACTCACGGTCCGGTGTTGGATGGGCGTTTTTTCAGATGGAGCCGGTCGGCGATCTCCTCGGCCGTCCGGCGTACAAAGCGCTGAAGCGCTTCTCCCTGCAACGGGGCGCCCGGCGCCGGCAGCCGGTCGAGATCCGCCGGGCGCACGAGGGCCGGGCGGTTGACCAGCTCCGGCCGCGGCACGATCCCGTAGGCGGGGGGGAAGGTGTTTTCAAAATACATCTCCTGGAAGACGGAGAACTTGAGGGGGTGGGCCGTCGAGTCGAGCACGGCCACCTCCTCGGAGCCGAAGACCCCTCGGCGGCGCGCGGCGACGAGCCCGGCCAGTGTCTCCCCGCCGTGGGTGCAGGCGATGTGGCCGTTGCGGTTGGCCGTGAGCTGCCAGTCCATGATCTCCTGCTCGCACACGGCCTCGAAAAAAATCTGCTGCCGTCCGGCCGATTCGTTGTAGCGATCGACCAGGTGGATCACCCGGGGCATCGAGACGGGGTTTCCGATCATGGCGGCCTGGGCGACGCTCGGCTTTACCGTCACCGGCACGAACCGGCGTTTGGCGGCATCGGGTTCGAGATAGTACCGGTAGACCGGGTCGGCATGCTCGGATTGGACTCCCAGGATTTTCGGGAGCGCCCGGATGATCCCCGCTTCGAAGAACTTGAGAAACCCGCTCATCAGCGCCGTAATGTTGCCCGCATTGCCGATGGGGACCACCACCACCACACGGGACACATCGTACTCGAGATCCTGGGCGATTTCATAGGAATAAGATTCCTGCCCCAGGATGCGCCAGGCGTTCTTGGAGTTGAGGAGCGCCACCGGGTAGTCTTCGGAGAGGGTCTCGACCACCTTCATGCAGTCGTCGAAGACCCCGGGAATTTCAAAGACGGCCGCGCCGCTGCCCAGCGGCTGTCCCAGCTGCTGCGGGGTGACCTTGCCGTGGGGCAGGAGCACGGCGGACTTGATCCGGGGCGCCAGGTACGACCCGTAGAGGGCGGCCGCGGCCGAGGTGTCGCCCGTGGAGGCGCAGACCGCCAGCACCTCCTCCAGCTCCCCGCGCCGGATCATGGCGTTGATGGCGCTCAGGGCGCTTGCCATCCCCCGGTCCTTGAACGAGGCGCTCGGGTTCTGACCGTCGTTTTTGAAGTAGAGGTCCATCCCGGCCCGGTCGCGCAGCGGGCGGTTGGCCGCCACCAGAGGGGTGTGGCCCTCTCCCAAGTAGACCACCGCCTCGAATGGGATTCCCGGTCCGATGAACTCATGGTAGCGGTAGATGCCCTTGAGGGCGGGCAGGTTGAGCATCCGGCGGAAATCGAAGATCCGCCGCCACAGCTCTCCGGGGGTCTCCCGCAGACGGTCGCGCTCCAGGTCCTCGATCAGCAGCACCTGGCGGCATTCCGGGCAGACATAGAGCAGCTCGTCGATGCCGAAGTTTCCGCTGCAGCCCAGGCAGCGGTAGACCAGACGGCCGGTGTGCGCGGGCATCAGGCGGGCTTGAATGTCGGCAGGGAACTCTTCGATTCTCACGGTCGGAGCTCCTCGATCCCGCCCATGTAGGGTCTTAAGGCTGGGGGGATTTCAACCGATCCGTCCGGCCGCTGGCGGTTTTCGAGCATCGCCGCCAGGGTGCGCCCCACGGCGAGCCCGGAGCCGTTGAGGGTGTGGACCAGCTCCGTGCCCTTTTTGCCCTTGCGGCGGAAGCGGATGTCGGCCCGTCGCGCCTGAAAATCCTCGAAATTGCTGCAGGAGGAAATCTCCCGGTAGACGCCCTGGGCCGGCATCCAGACCTCGATGTCATAGGTCTTGGCGGCCGCAAACCCCATATCCCCGGTGCAGAGCAGCACCACGCGATAGGGCAGCTCGAGTTTGACCAGAATGGCCTCGGCCTGGGCCAGAAGGCTTTCGAGCTCCGCGTAGGATGCTTCCGGGGTGCAAAATTTCACCAACTCCACCTTGTTGAACTGATGCTGGCGGATCAGGCCGCGGGTATCCTTGCCGTAGGATCCGGCCTCCGACCGAAAACAGGGGGTGCAGGCGGTGTAACAGAGCGGCAGGGACGACTCCTCCACGATTTCGGAACGGTGGATGTTGGTGACGGGCACCTCGGCGGTGGGAATCAGAAAATAATCCCACTGTTCGAGCTTGAAGAGATCCTGTTCGAACTTGGGCAGCTGCCCGGTGGCGGTCATGGAGGCCCGGTTCACCACGAAGGGCGGCAGGACCTCCCGGTAGCCGTGCTCCAGGGTGTGCACATCCAGCATGAAGTTGATCAGGGCCCGCTCGAGCCGCGCCCCGGCCCCGAAATAAAGTGGAAAGCGGGCGCCGGTGATGCGGGTGGCGCGCTCGAAGTCCAGAATTTTCAAGCCGGCCCCGAGGTCCCAGTGGGCTTGGGGCGTGAAATCGAAGGTCGCGGGCCTCCCCCAGGTTTTGACCACGGGGTTTTCGGAGCTATCCCGGCCCTTCGGAACCGACGCGTGGGGCAGGTTCGGAACAGCCAGCAGGATGGCGCTCAGCGCCTCCTGTGTCTCGGTAAGCGCTTTCTCCAGCGCCTTGATCCGTGTCGCGACGGAACGCATCTCCTCCATGAGTATCTCGGCCGGGTTGCCGGCCTTTTTGATCCGGGCAATCTCCTCGGTGACCACGTTGCGCCGGTGGCGCAGCGACTCGCTTTCCTGAAGCAGGCCGCGGTGCCGCTCATCGATGGACTTGAAAGCAGCCAAATCGGCGCTTTGCCCCCGGTCGGCCAATGCCGCCTCCACCGCCTCCAAATTCTGCCGAACGAACTTGATTTCTAACATAAATGCATTATAATAATTAATTTAACGAGTTGCTTGTCGCCTTAGCGTCTATTTGATTTGATTTTTTTACACGTACCCGCGGGCGTAGTCAATGGCTATCACCGGGGTTTGTCCGAATCCACTCAATGGGGGGGTCATGGAGGAAATCCGTTCCGCCAAAGATCAACTCCGCAAGGAGATCATCAAAAAGCTGGGTGCCTTGACGGAAAAGCAGCGAGCCGAGAGAACCCGAGGGATCGAGACCCGGCTGTGCGACTTCGCCAATTTTCTGGAGGCCCGGATTGCCCTGCTCTACATCGCGGGCCCGCATGAGGTGCGGACCCAAGAGATCCTCCGCAGAACCCTGGAGCTGAACAAAATCATCTCCCTGCCCGCTTTCACGCCCGAGCGGCTCACGGTCACGACTTGGAAAGTGGACAACCCCGACAAGGACTTGACCCCGGGACCGCGCGGTGTTCTCGAACCGGACACGGCACGTTGCAAACCGTTGCCCCTGCAACGCATCGACATCGCCATTATCCCCGGTCTCGCGTTCGATGAAAAGGGGCTGCGCCTCGGCTCCGGCCAGGGGTATTATGACCGGTTTATCCCCGAGCTTCCCATCACCACCCGCAAGGTGGCCTTGGCCTTCGAGGAGCAGATCGTCGCCCAGATCCCCACGGAGCCGCATGACAAACACGTGGACATCATCATCACCAACAAGCGGATCATCTATAAGATCTGAAAACCGCGTCGTGCGGGGTTTCACTGGTCACTGACGGCTGCCGTGGACACGGAATCACCCAAATACCGCCGGCTGCGAGACGAGATGGTCCGGCAGCAGATCGAGGCGCGGGGCGTCAGGGCCCCGGAGGTCCTGGCGGCCCTGCGCAACGTGCCCCGGCATCTGTTCGTCAGCGAAGCGTTGCGGGACCAGGCCTATGGGGATTTTCCCCTGCCGATCGGCGAGCAGCAGACCATCTCCCAGCCTTACATTGTAGCGGAAATGACCCAGGCCCTCGCCTTGAGCAAGAACGACCGGGTGCTTGAAATCGGCACGGGGTCGGGCTACCAGGCGGCCGTTCTGGCGGCGATCGCCTACCGCGTCTACACCGTCGAGCGGATCCGTGCGCTTTACCTGTCGGCCCGGCGCCTGTTCGACGAGATGCGGCTCTACAACATCCTCACGCGCTACGGAGACGGCTCCAAGGGGTGGGAGGAGGAGAGCCCCTTCGATGCCATTATCGTCACGGCCGGCGCCCCCGAAGTTCCCGAGAGCCTCATCGCGCAACTCGCGCCCGGCGGTCGGCTGGTGGCACCGGTCGGCGGCCAGCACACTCAGGAGCTCGTTCGCATCACCAAGGAGGCCCACGGAATCCACCGCACCCATCTGGGCGGCTGCCGTTTCGTGAAGCTGGTGGGGGAGCAGGGCTGGAACGAGGCATAATGCCTCTCCGGAAACGGCGTCTTGCGGCCCAGGCCGGCGTTCTCGCTCGTCGCACTCCTCGACGGTGAACCACACCGCCTGTGGGTGCGACTGGGCTGCGGACTTGGCCTTAACCGCAATCCACCCTTTCTGGATGGGCACCCATTAACCGGTTTTGAGCTCTTTTTTCAGCACATCGACGAAGGCCTCGCCGAGAGGGGAGAGAGTGCGTTGGCGGTGGCGCGTCAGGTAGAAGCTGCGATTCAGGTCCACCCCTTCCACCGCAAGGGCTTTCAGGTCGCCGGAGGCCAGTTCGTTGTCCACCGCCAGGGTGGACAAGATCGAAACGCCCATCCGGTTTTTGATGGCGTGCCGGATCGCTTCGGTGCTGCCCATTTCAGCCACGATGTTGAACTCTTCCAGGCCGCAACCGACCCGAGACAGGCTCTCTTGAATGGATTTCAGGGTCCCGGAACCGCGCTCGCGCACGATGAAGGGCTCGGCGAGCAGCGTCGCGAGCGGCACCTTTTTTTTGGCCGCCCACGGATGCCCGGCCGATACGATCAGCTTCATTTGATCGTTCAGCACCTTTTCCTGGACGATGCTGCGGTTCTTTACCTCTGCGCCCACCACGCCCACTTCCAGGGTTCCCGCCAGGATTCCGGCGACAATGCCGCTCGTGTCTTCGATGTGCAGGGAAACACCGACGCCCGGGTAGCGCGTTTTGAAGGCCCCCAGAACGGCGGGCAGGAGGTAGCCACCGGGGATCGTGCTGCCCCCGATGACCAGATTGCCTCGCATCCGCCCTTGGTGCTCGGACATCGCCGATTCGGTTTCATCCCTCAGGGCGATCAGGCGGCGGGCGTAGCCGTGAAGCAGACGGCCGGCGGCGGTGGGGACGGCCTGTCGGGAGAGGCGGTCGATCAGGCGGCATCCGAAATGGACTTCCAGATCCTGGATGTGGCTGCTGACCGTCGGCTGGGAAAGGTGCACAAGCTGGGCCGCCTTGGAGAAGCTTTTCGTCTCCACCACCCGGCAGAACACGTGGAGCTGCCAGAGGTCCATTGCCTTCAGCCCTGTATCACCGCCGGCCGGCGGATTGGGAGAATTTCGCGATGAGCCGTTCGTTCACGATGGCCGGCACCATTCCCTTGACGTCTCCCCCGAATTGGGCGGCTTCCTTGATGATGGAGGAGCTCGTGTAGATCCACCGCATGCCGGTCATGAGAAAGACGGTCTGGATCTCCCGGTTCAGGCGGCGGTTCATCAGGGCCATCTGAAATTCATACTCGAAATCGGACAGGGCGCGCAGGCCGCGCAGGACCGCGCTGGCCCCGCGCCGAGCGGCATAGTCCACAAGAAGCCCGTCGAACGTATCCACCTCCACCAGGGGCAAGCCGTTCAAGCTGGCGCTAAGCATCTCCTTGCGCTCTTCGAGGGTGAAGAGGAACTGCTTTTTCGGGTTCTTCAGGATAACCACGATGACCCGGTCGAAAATCTTCAGCCCGCGATGGATCAGATCCAGGTGGCCGTTGGTGATGGGATCGAACGACCCGGGATAGATGGCGACGTGCTCCATTCGGCGGTCTCCTCCTGCGATGGCGGGCGGCACGAGAGGCACCCGGCGGAAATCCGATACCACACGCCGCCCTCCTCCGGCAACAAGATGGGGAGCGGGCGCGAATCAAACGGGCGATGGGGGGCGGCCTTCCGAAGACCCCGTGGCTGCCGGTGTGAGGGGTTCGGCCGGCCGCCACACCAGAAAGGAAACCTGGGTCTTGCCGTAGCGGCGGCGGTCCTCGACGGCAAACAGCGCAGCGTCCATCACGGGTGCTTCGTCCCCATGCTCCACAACGACCCGGGCGCCGGGGGCCAGGCAGCGGGCGCTCTCCAAATGGTGAAGGGCGGGCGTCACCAGCCCCGCCTGATAGGGCGGGTCCATGAAGACCAGCTGAAACGGCGCCACGTTTTGCCGCAGGCAGTTCAGATTCCGGCGGGCGTCCCAGCGGATCACACGGGCTCGCTCTTCCAGACGGCAGGCCGCGAGGTTGCCGTTCAGCACCTTCAGCGCCTGCCGTCCGATTTCGACAAACACGGCCGTTGCGGCGCCGCGACTGAGGGCTTCGATGCCGAAGGCCCCGGTCCCGGCAAAGAGGTCGAGGACGTGAACGCCGCGTACCGCGTTTCCCAGGATGTTGAAGATCGACTCGCGCGTCCGGTCGGCCGTCGGCCGCGTGCTGACTCCCGGCACCGCGGCCAGCCGGCATCCCCGCAAGTCACCGGCGATGATTCTCAGCCCCATGCTCAAAAAATGAAGTCGATGATAACCCAGTCCGTTTCGACATACCAGAAGGACATGAAGAAAAGCGCGTGGTGGAGCCCCAGGGGAAGGCTGCGTTTGCCGGCGACCGCCTTGACTCTCAGCTGATACGGGAGCCCCCGGGGGATCTGGTCCAACGGGGTGATTTTCAACCCGTCGACGCGGCTCACCCAAGCCTGGGCCACTTCAAAGGAGCGGCTCACCCTGGGTTCGGCCTCGTAGGAGCGCCGGACGGTGAACTCCCGGCGGACATCGTCGTAACGGATCAACTGGGCGGCCTCTATGTCTGCGATGGTTTCATTCGGCCACCACCCCTTCACCTGTTTGAGCACGACCCGGAACATGAAGAGGGTCGGGGTGCCGGCCAGGATGACCCGACGCAGCTCCTCGGTGAAGGCACCCTGCAGGGCGCCGTGCAGGAGCAAGGCATCGGGGCTGACCGCCACCGTTAGGTCGCCGATCGCCGCCGGCTGCGCATCCGCGGCCGGGGAAACGGCTAGAAGAAAACACGCGAGCACGGTGCAGGCGAGACTGAACGGTGTAGGCAAGGGCATTGCGGTCGTTACGCCTCTCTTCGCCTCAAGGCGATGGATGATGCCTTTAGTATCCGATTGGGCGTGAAAATGCAAACGGCCTCCCGGCCCCGTGCCCGTACCCATTCACGTGCCCTTACCGAGGTGCTTTTCCCCGAAACGGCTAATCCATCTGCGTGAACGGGCACCGCGTCGCGGTGAACGGATGCGTCTTTCCGGCGGACGCGCCTTCAGGGTGGTTCCATCGCCGGCTTTGGCCGCAAACTCCGCAGGGGATTGCCGGGGCTGAAGGCTTCTGCTATGATCCGGCTCCGGTCCGGTCGGCAGCCGCACGTGCGTTCGGAAAATTTTTCAGGGAGGCCTTTGTGCTCGCCAAAGTACTGAGCAGTGCGGTGCTGGGCATCGATGCGTATCGGGTGGAGGTCGAGGTCGACATCAGCTCGGGGCTTCCCAGTTTTTCCACCGTGGGCCTGCCCGAGGCGTCGGTCAAGGAGAGCAAAGAGCGCGTCAAATCGGCGATCAGCAATTCCGGCTATCGTTTCCCGGATGACCGGATCACCGTCAACCTGGCGCCGGCGGACATCAAGAAGGAGGGCACCGGGTTCGACCTGCCCATCGCCCTGGGGATCCTGGCGGCCACCGGCTGCGTGCCCCAGGAGCGTGTCGCCCCCTATCTGGTTCTGGGCGAGCTTTCGCTGGATGGCCGCGTCAAGCCGGTGCGGGGGTCCCTGCCCATGGCCATGGCAGCGCGCCAGGCCGGCCACTCGGCGATCATCGTGCCTCAGGAAAACGGAGCGGAAGCCTCGGTCGTCCGCGACATCACCGTGCTGCCGGTCAAAACCCTTTCCCAGGTGGTGGGGTTCCTGCGGGGGGATATCGCCATAGAGCCGCAGCGGTCCGACCTTGCCGGAGTCTTCGATCACGAGGCGGGCTTCGACGTGGACTATGCCGATGTGTGCGGGCAGGAGCACGCCAAGCGGTCGCTGGAAATCGCGGCGGCCGGCGGCCACAACCTCATCATGATCGGTCCCCCGGGATCCGGCAAGACGATGCTGGCGAAACGGCTGCCGACCATCCTGCCCCCGCTCACCTTCGAGGAGGCCATCGAGACCACCAAGGTCTTCAGCGTGGTCGGCCTGCTGGCCGAGGGGACGGCGCTGATCACCCGCCGGCCGTTTCGCTCGCCGCACCACACGATTTCGGATGCGGGCCTGATCGGCGGCGGTCATATCCCCCGGCCCGGTGAGGTGAGCCTCGCACACCACGGCGTGCTGTTCCTGGACGAGTTGCCGGAGTTCAAGAAACACGTGCTGGAAGTGCTGCGTCAGCCGCTCGAGGACATGCAGGTGACCATCTCCCGGGCCGCCTCCGCCCTGACCTACCCGGCCAGCTTCATGCTGGTAGCGGCGATGAACCCCTGCCCGTGCGGGTACTACGGGGACCGGAAGCACCCGTGCCGCTGCACCGCGGCGCTGATCCACCGCTACCGGGCGCGGATTTCAGGCCCGTTGCTCGACCGGATCGACATCCACGTGGAGGTACCGGCCGTCCCCTACCGCGAGCTGCTGCAGGAGTCCGCCGCCGAGACCTCGGCGGCTATCCGCGCCCGGGTGATAGCCGCCCGAAGCCTTCAGGCCGCTCGCCTGGCGCGCACCAAGATTTTCTGCAACGCCCAGATGAGCAGTCGGCACATCCGCAGCTTTTGTGCCATCGACGAGGCCTCGCGGCACCTGCTCGAAGCGGCCATCGACCGGCTCGGGCTCTCCGCCCGAGCCTTTAACCGCCTGCTCAAGATCGCCCGCACGATTGCGGATCTGGTGGGGGCGGCCGACATCGGAGTCGAGCACATCTCCGAGGCGATTCAGTACCGCAGCCTGGATCGGGGCGGCCGCACGGCCCGCTGACAACCGGCCGCCGCCGGCCCCGCCGGGACACAAGGAGCAACCTGGTCATGACGGGCACTTCGGCCCTGGAGAACCATCGCGTGCCGCCGGCTGACGCCCTCCCCCCGACGCCCTCCGCCGAGCCGACGGACAAGGTCTATCGGACGCTGGCGGCGCTGCGCCGGTCCTTCATACGGGTCGGGGCCGTGGTGCTGATCTCCGCCATTGCCGGCTTCTTTCTCGCCGAGCCGATGCTAAGGTACCTGCAGCAGCGGACCGGGGTCACCTTGGCGGCCTACGGCATCCCGGAGACCTTTTTCACGTTTCTAAACCTGGCGCTCGCCTTCGGCCTCTTCGTGAGCATGCCCTGCATCCTCTACGCCGTTCTGGCCGGGGTGCAGCCCTTGTTTCCGGTCCTGACGCGCCGCATGGTGCGCGGGTTCTGGCTCGCCTCGGTGGCCTTGTTTTACGCCGGAGTGGTCTTCTGCCTGAACATTTCCCTGCCCTACGGGGTCGGGTTTCTGCTCGAGTTCCAGGGCCCGCACATCGAGGCCATCATCTCGGTGCGCAAGTTCGCTGCTTTTTGCCTGCTGTTCCTCTTCGGGTTCGGGATCATCTTCGAGCTGCCGCTCGCCATGATCCTGGCCGGCCGCCTGGGTCTGGTCAGTTACCGGGCCCTCGCGCGCAACCGGCGTTACGCCATCCTCGCCATCACCATCATCTCCGCCATGCTGACCCCCACGCCGGATGCCTTCAATCTCGCCTTGATGGCCGTGCCGCTTTATATGCTCTTCGAGCTGGGGCTGATCGGGATGCGCCTGGGGCGGAAGTAGCGGGGGCGAGAAAACGGTCATATTTACAGCGAGCCGATTATGGCCAAGATCGTGGATCTGAAATCCTTCCGAGACCGGAGCCTCGAGCAGAAATGCTTCGGTGCCTGGCAGCCGCGTTTCGGCGAAACTTACAGCGTCGGCACCCGCGTGTGCGACCTCTCCGACAAGACCGTCTTTTTCCTGGCGCAGCCCGGGGAGAGCAGCTCGCTCGCCTTCTATGAGCTCATTATGGGGGCGCTCGAGCTGGGCCCGGCGGCCAAGTTTTACTACCTCGTCAACGACGAGCAGATGCGGGTTGTGGATATCCACCTCCTCCTGGCCGACCAGGTCCGCTTTGAAATGATGCGCCGCCTGGGGTGGCTCCGCGAGTTCCGGGGCCGGGAGCTCGGCCTGATCGAGATGGTGCAAAATTTTGAAGCCGCCAAGCAGCGGACCCGCTCGATCCCACCGCAGTTGAACGAGGCCCATCCCGCGTTTGCCGATTTTTCCCGTCTCACCCCCGGCGACAAAGAGGTGTTTATCCGCCGCATGCTGCGCGAGGCGATCGATGCATTCAAGACGCAGCTGGGGGATTGAACGCGAGGCCGTTACTCATCGATGCGGGATTTGACGAGCGCGATCACCTCGGCCGGGGAGTGGGTGCGCATGATCTCCGTCAGCTGGGCCCGGTAGACCTGCACCGCGCTGATGCCGAAGACGCTCAGGTCGTAGGCCCGCCAGCGGCCGCGCGACCGGAGCTTGCGGATCTCCACCGGGATCGCCCGGTCCCGCCACACCAGGGTAGCGGTTACCCGGGCGCGCGTGGGCCCGGTCATCACCTGAGTCTCGACCCGGACGCGTTCATCGCTGTAGCGTTTCTGGAGCTCGCCCAGGTAGTACATCCCCAGAAACCGCGCAAAGGCATCGACAAACTCCGTGCGCTCCCTCTGCGTGAAGTGGGCCCATTTCTCCGCCAGCACCCGCTTGGAGAATTCGGTGAAGTCGAACCAGTCCGCCAGCTCCGCAAACAGCCGCTCCCGTTGCAGGCGTTTTTGATCCGTCGCCTGATAGGCCGGGTCGTTCAGGATGCGGATCGCCGCCGCGATGCGTTGGCGGGAGGTCTCGGCCGGACCGTCAGCGACCTCCGCACCGGCAGGGGGTGCCGACGCGCTGCAAAGAAGCAAGAGGAGGACGGCCGCCCAGCGGGCGACGGGGCGAGCTCGATGCAACATTCCTATTGACAATCTCATGGGTTCTCTATATTCGCTAATCACTCATCACCGCACAGGGGTCACACCCCATCACCGATACGAAGGAGGTCAGAATGACGAAAGCGGATTTAATCGAGGCCATGGCGAAGGACGCCGGCATTACCAAGACCGCTGCCGGTGCGGCCCTGGATTCCTTTATTGACGGGATCGTCAAGGGCCTCAAAAAGAAAGACGGCAAGATTACCCTGGTCGGGTTCGGCACCTTCTCCAAGGGGCGCCGCAAGGCCCGCACGGGTCGTAACCCTCAGACCGGCGCCGAGATCAAGATCAAGGCGGCCACGGTCGTCAAGTTCAAGGCCGGCAAAAAACTAAAGAACTCCATTTAAGCTGCCGGTTGTGAAACTCTAAGGGTGGTTTGCCGTTGCGGCAACCGCCCTTTTGCATGGAGCTCCCGGCCGGGCGCAACGACGCAGCCCGCCGGGGGCGGGAGCAGACCCCGTTCCCTCTCATTTTTTCAAGATGCGGCGGATGCGCTCCATGGCCTGCTGCACTTTCTCGTGGTCGTTGAAGGCGCTGATGCGGACATAGCCTGCGCCGCAGCGTCCGAAGCCCACCCCCGGGGTGCACACCACATTGGCCTTTTCCAGCAGCAGATCGAAGAACTTCCAGGAATCCATCCGGCTGTCCACCCAGATGTAGGGGGAGTTCTCCCCGCCGATGCACGCATAGCCCAGGTCCGTCAACTCGCGCCGGATCAGTGCGGCATTGCGCAGGTAGCCGTCGGAGAGCTCCCGGCACTGGGCAAGCCCCTCGGCGCTATAGACCGCTTCGGCCGCGCGCTGCACGGGGTAGGAGACCCCGTTGAACTTGGTCGTGTGGCGCCGGTGCCAGAGGGCGTGCACCGGCTGAGGCTCCCCGGCCGCGGTGTAGGCGGTGCAGGCCTTGGGCACCACCGCGTAGGCGCAGCGGGTGCCGGTGAAACCGGCCGTCTTGGAGAAGCTGCGGAACTCGATCGCCACCTCCGTCGCTCCCTCGATCTCGTAAATCGTGTGCGGCAGGCTCTCGTCGCGGATGAAGACCTCGTAGGCCGCGTCATAGAGAATGAGGGCGCGGTTCGCGCGCGCGTAGTCCACCCACTCCTTGAGCTGCGCCTTGCCGATGGTGGCCCCCGTGGGGTTGTTGGGGTAGCACAGGTAGATCAGGTCCGCCGGGGTGTCGGGCAGGGCCGGGACAAAGCCGTTCGCACGGGTGCCGTCCATGTAGACGACCCCCCGGTAGCGGCCGTTCACGAACGCCCCGGTACGGCCGGCCATGACGTTGGTGTCGAGATACACGGGGTAGACCGGGTCCGGGATCGCCACCGTGATGTCCGTGGCAAAGATTTCCAGGATGTTGCCGTTGTCGCACTTCGCCCCGTCGCTCACAAAAATCTCATCGGCGGCGATCTCGGCCCCGCGCGCCTGGAAGTCGTGGCGGGCGATCTTCTCGCGCAGGAACTCGTAGCCTTGCTCCGGGCCGTAGCCCCGGAAGGTGGCGGCCTGCGCCATCTCCTCGACCGCCCGGTGGAAGGCCTGAACGCAGGCCGTCGGCAGCGGCCGGGTGACGTCGCCGATGCCGAGCTTGATGAGGTCCTGGCCCGGGTGGGCCTTCTGGAAGGCCGCCACGCGCTTGGCAATGTCCGAGAAGAGATAGGACGCCTCCAGCTTCAGGTAGTGCTCGTTGATCTTGATCATGGGTCGCCTCTGCAGGTTGGGGTCGCGAAGAGAGCCTTTAATTAGATGAGGCGCCGGCAAATTTCAACTTATTTCTTGACTTCGAAAGGCTTCCTTATTAGGGACAAAGGCTTGTTGCGGCGTTTCATCCCCATCCCAACCCCCGGCCGTGCCGCTACGGCAGGCCTTTTCAAGACTCGCAGCTGAAGGGAGGACTTCGATGAAAAGGGAACGGTTTTTGTCGGTCGGTCTGCTCCTGATTCTCACCGGGTGCGCCCTGGCGGTGCTCATGCCGGCCGCGGCCGAGGCGCGCGACATCAAGGTCGGGATCGTCGACACGTACAGTGGCCCGGCGGCGGTTTTTGGAAACGACGCGCTGAACGGTTTCAAGCTGGCCGTCGAGGAGATCAACAAGCAGGGGGTGCTCGGCGGCAAGATCGTGTTCACCACCCGCGATGAGCAGTTCAAGGTGGACATCGGCCTGAACATGGCCAAGGAACTGGTCCTCAAGGAGAACGTCGACGTCTTGGTCGGCACCATCAATAGCGGCGCCTCCATGGCGATCTCCCAGGCCGTGGCCCTTAAGGAAAAGGTCCCGTTCATCGTCTGGACCGCCAAGAGCGAAAACATCACCGGCAAGGCCGGGCACCGCTATGTCTTCTCCACGGCCGAGAACACGGCCATGGCGGGCAAGTCGGCCGCGGTGGCCTTCGCCCAAAAACCCTTCAAAAGGTTCTGGATCGCCGGGGATGACTACGAATACGGTCACGCCATCGCCGATGCGATCTGGCGCAACCTGACCAAAATCAAACCGCAGGTCGAAATCATCGGCAAAACCTGGTGGAAGCCGGGCGAACCCGACCTGATCCCCTACCTTACGGCCATCCAGGGCGCCAAGCCGGATTGCATTATTTTCGCGACCGGCGGGGCCAGCATGGCCAACGTCCTTAAGGCCATCAAAACCACGGGCATGGAAAACAAGATCCCGGCCTGGATCCACACTGCCACCGACCATTCCGTACTGAAGCCCCTCGGAGTGAACGCGCCGGAGGGGGTCATGGGGACCATCCAGTACCATTACTACTACCCGGAGAGCCCCGCCAACAAGAAGTTCGTGGCGGACTTTCAGGCCGCTTACGGCAATCCCCCCGGCTTCCCGGCCTTCAATGCCTACACGACCGCCCAGTTGATTGCCGCGGCCTTCCGCAAGGCCGGCACCGTCGACAAGGAAAAGTTCATCGATGCCCTCGAGGGGCTGAAGGTCGACACCCCGGTCGGAAAAGTCGAAATGCGGGCGTGCGACCATCAGGCCGTTTACCCCATGTTTTTAGGCACCACCCGCATCTCCAAAGAGTTCGGAGGGGCCATCGCCGCGGACATCATCACGTTGCAGGGAGACGACGTCATGCCCACCTGTGACGAGATCGCCGCGGCGCGCAAAAAACCCTAACGCACATCCGTTCCCGTCCGCCCGCCGGCCGCCGCGGGCGGACGGGTTCTGCGACTATGGAAAGCACGATCACCCTTTCGGGCCTGACCGTCCAGTTCCTGGTGGGGCTGAGCCGGGCGATGATTCTCTTCATCGTCTCATCGGGCTTGAGCTTCATCCTCGGAGTGCTGCGCGTGCCCAACGTGGCCCACGGGTCGCTCTACATGATCGGCGCCTTCACGGCCCACACCCTGGCGACGGCGGTGGGCGGCACGGCCGCCGGTTTTTGGCTGGCCATTGTCATCGCCCCGCTCGTCGTGGCCCTGATCAGCCTGATCGCCGAAAGGCTCTTGTTCTGCCATCTCTACGAGCGCGAACACCTGATGCTCCTGCTGTTCACCTTCGCGCTGGCCCTCATTCTGGGGGACCTCACCAAGATCACCTGGGGGGCGGACTATCGCTCGCTGGTGGCGCCGCCGTTTCTGCAGGGATCGGTGGCGGTGCTCGGGGCGCCCTTCCCCAAGTACAATCTCTTCCTTCTGGCGGTCGGCCCGGTCGTGGCGGTCGGGCTGTGGCTGTTCTCCCATAAAACCAAGGTAGGCAAAATCGCCCGGGCCGCCGCGGTGGACCGTGAGATGGTCGGCGCCATCGGCATCAACGTGAGCTGGGTGTTCGCCTTCGCCTTCGTCCTGGGTTGTACGCTCGCCGGTCTCGGCGGAGCCCTGGTGTCGCCGACCGTAAGCATCACCCTGGGCATGGACCACACCATCATCATCGAGGCTTTTCTGATCGTGACGATCGGCGGCCTCGGCAACCTGTGGGGTGCTTTGGTGGGGGCGCTGATTTTCGGGGTTTCCCAGTCGATCGGCGTCCTGCTGTGGCCGCAGTTTGCCATCGTCTTTCCCTACATGGCGGTCGTCATCATCCTCACCCTCAAGCCCACCGGGCTTCTCAAATCCGTCTGGTAAAAGGGCCCCTCATGAACCGGAGCCTGATCTTCGCGCGACCTTCTTTTTGGTGGAGCACCCTGTTGGTGATGGTGCTGCTGCTCGTGCCCGTCTGGGCCAGCCGGTTCTACATCTACATCCTGGCAGTGATCTTCGTGACGGCGCTCTTGGCCATGAGCTTGAACCTGCTGGTGGGCCACGGGGGGATTTACCAGTTCCATCACGCGGTCTTCTACGGGGTGGGGGCGTATACGGCCGGCCTCATCGCGGCCAAGACCGCCTGGCCGGTGTGGATCGGTTTTTTGGCCGGACCCGTGATGGCGGCGGCCGCGGGGTGGCTGATCGGCTTTTTATGCGTCCGCCTGAACAAGCTTTATTTCGGAATGCTGCAGATCTCCCTCGGCTCGCTGGTCTGGATCGTCGTGCTGCGCTGGTACAGCCTGACCGCCGGCGACGATGGGATTCATGGGATCCGCATGCCGGAGTTTTTGTCGGGCACCGTGAACGTCTATTATTTTCTGCTGGCGGTCGTCACCGGGTGCGTGGGGATCATGTTTCTGATCTACAAATCGCCCTTCGGGGTCACGCTGCGGGCGATCCGGGACAACCCCCAACGCTGCGAGGCGGTCGGCATCAACGTGCGGCGCCATCAGCTTCTGGCCATCCTCATCGCCACCTTTTTCGCCGGTGTCGCGGGGGTGCTGTTCGTCGTGCTGGAGGGGTCGATTTTTCCGGACATGCTCTTCTGGGTGCGCTCGCTCGAGGTCTTCATCATGTGCCTGCTCGGCGGCTGGTTCACCTTTTTCGGGCCGGTGGTCGGCGCGGCCATCATGGTGACCCTGCGGACGTTCGTGGGCAGCGTCACGGAGTACTGGACCCTGATTTTGGGAAGCGTGCTGATCCTTCTGATTTTCTTTTTGCCGGAGGGCATCATGGGGATCAACCCGCGTGAATGGGCCCGGCGGCGCTCTCGCCGGGCGGTCGCCCGTGCCGCGGAGCAAGCCGATGCTGCACGTTGAGGGACTGCGCAAGACATTCGAGGAGTTCAAGGCCGTCGACGGCGCCAGCCTTGAGGTCCGGCAGGGGGATCTCGTGGCGGTGATCGGACCGAACGGCGCCGGCAAGACCACTCTTTTCAACCTGATCACCGGCCACCTCAAGGCCGACGGCGGCCGCATCCGGTTCAAGGATCAGGAGATTACCGGCCTGCCGGCGCACCAGATCTGCCGCAGCGGGATTGCCCGTTCCTTTCAGATCGCGAACATATTCAGTCGCTTGTCGGTGTTTCGCAATGTCCAGGTGTCGGTGCTCTCCCAGAAAAATTTGAGCCGGACCCTTTTTCGGCCGGCCCAGTCCCTGGTCGTCGCGGAGACCGACCACATTCTCGAAACCGTGGGCCTCCAGGACAAGCGCTTGGATGTCGCCGGGTCTCTGTCCCACGGCGACAAGCGCATCCTGGAAATCGCCATCGCCCTCGGCAATGAGCCCGAGTTGCTGATCCTGGACGAGCCGACCGCCGGCATGTCGCCCGAGGAGACCGCGAGCACCATGGAACTGGTCAAGCGGCTGGCGCGGGAGCAGGGTCTCACCATCCTCTTCTGTGAACATGACATGGACGTGGTCTTCAACGTGGCCACCCGCATCATGGTCATGCAGAACGGCCGCACCCTCATTCAAGGGACACCGGAGGAGGTCCGGCGCAACGTCACGGTTCAGGAAGCCTATCTGGGGGGGGCCTGATCCATGCTCGCGGTCGAGGGCATTCACACATATTACGGGTTGAGCCACATCCTGTTCGACGTCTCGCTCCGGGTGGGCAAGGGGCAGGTGGTCTGCCTGCTCGGCCGTAACGGCGCGGGCAAGACCACCACCCTGAAGAGCATCATGGGGCTCAGTCCGCCCACACGCGGCCGCATCCGCTTCGGTGAAAAGGACGTCACCAGGTGGGCGCCCTATCGCATGGCGCGCCAGGGGGTCGGCTTCGTTCCGGACGACCGGCGCATCTTTGCGGACCTGACGGTCGGCGAGAACCTGGAGATTGCCGCGCGTCCGGGGCCGGGCACCGAAAAATGGGACAAAGAGAGGGTCTACGAGCTCTTCCCGGCGCTGCGCGCGATGGACCAGCGCCGCGGGGGGCTTCTGAGCGGCGGAGAGCAGAAGATGCTGGCCATCGCCCGGGCGTTGATGATCAACCCTCAGTTTTTGCTCCTCGACGAACCCACCGAGGGGCTTGCGCCGCTCTTGGTCAAGTCCCTCGGGGAGCGCATTCATAAGCTCAAAGAACTCGGCCTAACCGTGCTCCTGGCCGAGCAGAACCTTGGGTTCACCCTCGGCCTGAGTGACTACGGCTACATCATCGACAACGGTCGCATTTGCCACGAGGGCACCGTGGCCGAATTGACCCTCAACCCGGAAGTGAGAAAGATCTGCGGGATTTGAAGCCGTCTTCGGCGGCTTCCACGCGGATGGGGTGCTTACTTTCACAGCCGTTCCCAGGTGGAACGCGGCGTGACACGCGAGCCTATGACCTACTATACTCTCACGGATCTGCCATCGAAGAAGCCCGCTGCCGGCGTCACGATGAGGGCCCTGCACGGGGAGCGCATGAGCCTGGCGCTCTTCACCATCGCGCAAGGCGCCGCCGTCCCCGAACATGCCCACCCTCACGAGCAGATCGGGACGGTGCTGGCGGGCGAGATGGAGCTCACCATCGC
>JBFYWX010000434.1:0-7505 GCA_041310825.1 Desulfobacteraceae bacterium
CTGAGCGCGCGGGGACGTGAAGAGGCCCGGGACGCCGGGCGCTTCCTGGCAGGGACCGGCGTGGCGGCGCGCTACAGCAGCCCCCTCCTGCGGGCCCGCCAGACGGCGCGGGAGATCGCCGCATTTCACCCGGGAGTGGCCCTGCGCCGGACCCGGCACCTGATCGAGATCCACAACGCCTTCGAGGGGCGGCCGGGGGCCGAGGTGGATGCGCGGCAGGGGGATGTCTACACCGGGGTGGGGCCGCCTTACGAGCAGCCGGCCGATATCGTCGCCCGGGCGCGCGCGTTTTTCAACCGGGTGCGCCGGCAGCACCCCAGCCGCAAGGTCGCCGCCGTGACCCACGGGGATGTGATCGTCTTTGCGATGCTCTGGGCGCGCGGGTTGGACCTCGCGCCCCGGCACAAGGCCAACCTCCACGCGCTGGGGTTCACCGGCGGCTACCCCGCCACCGGCTCCCTCACCGCCTTCACCTTCCGCACCTACTCTCCCCGCGACCGGCCCGAGGTCCGCTACACAACGCCATCGGAACCCAAATAGGGTCGTAGCCGGCACGATAGGCTGCATGCGCTGCAGCCAAAGAACACCCCCACCCGGCCTCCCCCCTCAAGGGGGGAGGAGTTGCGATGGCGGTCCGGTGGGAGAGGTTCGGTGAGTCGATTCCCCTCCCCTTGTGGGAGGGGCCAGGGGAGGGGGATTCTTTACGCCGGCGTGTTCCGGTTTAAAGACATCCGTTCAAGGTGGGGCTTCGACGCGGTGAAACCCCTCCGCCAGCCCGAAGCTCTCTCCCGCCGCCATCTCCCGGCAGCGCTGGCGTAGCCACTCGGCGGGGTCCCCGCGCGTGAACTCGCGCATCTGGCTTTGGTGGCAGTGCAGGGCGGCGATTTTGAGATCGAAGGTTTGCGTGATGTCCGAGCGATGGTTGATCTCCTCCGCGGCCCAGAAGTAGAGCTCCCGCACCTTATGGGGCGGAAGGCCCTCGGCGATGAGATCGGGGTAGGCCAGGTGGTCGCGGGCGTAGGGGAAGACCGCGTCCAGCACGACTTGGCCGATGATGCGGTGGTCGCGGTGCCAGATGTAGCGCCGGTAGGGGTCCGAGGTCATGACGATCTGCGGGCGGAAGGTCCGGATCATGCGGACGATGAGCTTGCGGAACTCGGCTGTGTCTTCCAGACCCTGGTCGGGTCGGCGCAGGAAGCGCACCTCCTCGACCCCGAGGAGGCGGGCGGCGGCGCGCTGCTCCTCCTCGCGAATTTCGATCAATTGCTCGGGAGTGAGAGACAGGTCGGTGGTGCCCTTTTCGCCGCTCGTGCAGACGAGGTAGGCCGCGCGCCGTCCCTCCCGCACCCACTTGGCCACCGTCCCGGCCGCGCCGAACTCGGCGTCGTCCGGGTGGGCGGCGATCACAAGGACATCGACCGGAATCATCCCATCACCCTCCCGCTCCCCGCGGCGGCATAGACCCCGCAGCCGCAGCAGGCCGACCCTGCGCTGTGGCGGTGATGGCCAAACTCGGCGTGGCCTTCGGCCGGCGCGCGGGTTGCCAGCACGCGTTTATAGATCCGCAACACATCCGCCGCCACCCGGTGCCAGCTGAACCGCAGTGCCGATCGGCGGACGATTTCCGGTGCCACCGGCCGGTGCTCGCGGTCCTGCAGCGCCTGCCCGATCGCATCCGCGAGCGAGGGCACGCTGAAATCCGTGGCGATCCGGCCGCTCCCGCCGTCTCGCAGCAGCTCCTCCATGGCGCCGACCGGGGTTGCGACCACCGGCGTACCGCAGGCCAGGGCTTCGAGTGCGACCATGCCGAAACTTTCGTAGGCGGAGGGCAGCACCAGCAGATCCGCCGCACTGTAAAAGGAGGCCAGCTCGGGTTGCTCCACCCGCCCTATGAACCGGATGCGCCCGGCCACCCCCATGCGCCGGGCCAGTGCCTCGACCTGCCGCAGGCCGGGGTCCCGGTGTCCCTCGCCGCCGACGATGATGGCCCGCAGCTCGCGGTGGTGCCGCAGGCGGGCAAGGGCGCCGATCAGTCGGTCCAGGCCCTTCTCCGGAGCGATACGCCCGACGAACAGCAGGAGCGGCGCTTCCATGTCGGCGTCGATCCTCCGGCGGGCTTCCGGTTTCGGGACCGGCTGAAACAGGTCCAGGTTCACCCCGCAGGGAACCACTGCGACGGCCTCGGCCCGGGCGGAGGTGCAGCGCAGCAGGTTGTCCTTTTCCCGGGCGGAGGTGATCAGGATGCGGTCGCAGACCGCGGCCAGTTTGTTTTCGGCCCGCAGCCGTTCGGGCGGTTCGGAGTCCGGGCCGCACGCGCGGACTTTCATCGCCCCGAGGGTGTGGAAGGTGGTGATGTGGGGCGCCCCCCATGCCTGCCGGGCGCGCTCTCCCGCCACCCCCGAGAGCCAGTAGTGGCTGTGGATGAGGTCATAGCGCCGGCCGGCCGCCGCGTGGAAACGAAGGAGCGCTTCGCAGAATGCCGGCACGTGCGGGTAGAGCGCCCGCTTCGGGAGCTCCCCGTTGCCGGCCGCCAGGCCGACCAGGCGCACGTTGTCCGCGATGGCCTTCGCGCTGACGGGTGCACCGCCGGGTTCCTTGCGTGTGAACATGTCCACCCGGTGGCCGCGTCGGCCCATCTCCCGTGCGAGCTCGCGGATGTAGACGCTCATCCCGCCGGTGTCCGGGGTGCCGAGCCGGCCGACCGGGCTCGAGTGCATGCTGATCATGGCGATGTTCAAAGGTGAAGGTCTCATTCGCAGGAATCTTCAGTCCGGAAAATCGATCCGGCAGCGGTAGAGCGCCACCGGCCGGCCTCCCAGCTGGCGCTTGTAGGTTTCATCGCCCTTCAAAAAGTCGTATCGCTTCAGTCCGCGGGTCATCGCCTCGCGGATGCTCAGCACCTTGCACAGGATGCCGACGCCAAAGTGGCTTCGGGTCGCATCGAAACCGCTGTTGTAAAGGTAACGGGTGCCTCCGTGATCGAAGCACATTACCGCCGCCGCCGGCATCCCGTCAACGCCCAACACTCCGATGCGTGCCTCCGGCAGCCGCTCGGCCAGTGAACGAAAATAACCTTCCATCGCGCGGTTCATGAACTCGGCCTTGTCGCTCCGGTTTCGTCGGAAGAGCCCGAGGAACTCATCCACCGCAGCGGCGATGGCATCCGGCGTGTCTGCGACCCGGAATTCGAAGGCGGTCTGCTCTTCGAGCCGTCTGAGCTTGCGCCGGATCTCGTGGCGCTGCTTGCCGGATAGCAGTTGCAAATAGTCCTCCCATGATTCCGGGAGATCGAGCGCGTAGAGAACATCCTCCGGCAAAACGGCGACCGTGAACCCTCTGCGGCGGGCCTCGGGGACAAGCCGCATCATCACGGCGGAGTCGGGCCGCACGGGGTCGGCGTCCAGCCGGTGGATCCCGTCCCGCCTAAGGGTTGTGAGAAGCTCGCCGCAGAACTCGGACGCCCGTTGCGGATCGCACACGATGTCGAGGTGGTCGCACACGTCCGGGCTGCCGAGGAACCGGGCCGTATCGCCCTCCCGCCGCAGGGGGGCGATCCCGATCAGCCGGCCGTGCTCCCGAACCGAAACAACCCACGGCTCGGAATCCGGGGCAAATGCCCTACGCCAAGCCTGAATCCACCCGGGCAGAATGAAGGGCGATGACCAGTTGAGGATCTCCCCCGATTCCTGGAAAAACTCCTCCAGGCATTCCACGCGATGATCCAGCGTTGCTCCGCGAGCGGCCACGGCAGTACCCGCGGGGGGGCTCGGGTGCGTCATGGGTCGATCCGCCATCGGGAGCCTTCGTCGGTGTCTTCGATTCGAATCCCGGAACGCTGGAGGCAATCGCGCAGCATGTCGGCTTCCGCCCAGCGGCGTTCACCCCGCAGGTGATCGCGCAGAATGATCAGCTCCTCCACCAGAGGCCCCATGCATTCGGCCCTGGCGGCTGTACCGGAGGCCATGACGGCCCCCATCTGGACGATCCATTCCCGAAGGATCTCCCGGGCCTGGGAGATGAACTCTTCGCTTTCGAGGTCGCGCGCGGCGTGCCAAACCAGACGGTCGAGCGCGAGCAGCGCCTGGGTGCTTTCCGCGGGCGCTCCGCGCGCAAGCCCGTCCTGGAACCGGTGCTCCAGCGCATGGATCGTTTCCCAGAACGAGGAGGCCGTGGCGGCCGCCGTCGGTTCAGTCGCCGAGGCCTTGGCTGCCACCGCCGCCGGGTGTGCAGCGGCGGGCCCGTGCCTCAAAACCTCCAGCGGCAGGCGCTGACCGGTTTCGAAGACCGACTCCACCCCGCCGCGGCGGAGCACCACCCGGCCGATCCCGCGGATGTCGGCATTCTCCCGGTCGAGGTCCAGCACACAGGCCGTGTGCTCGTCCACACCGATCACGGCGACATCGGCCGGCAGCAGCTTCTCCAATTCCTGGAAACGGGACTCCCCCATGAAGCAGCGCCGTGTGTCGTGGGTTCCCCCCTCGGCGTTGTTCCAGTGGGGGACCACCACCAGGTTGAAGCCGAACCGGCCCAGGAGGTCGATTCCCGGCTCCCAGCGCGGCGTTTCGCCCACCTTGTAGATTTCGTAGACCGGCAGTGTGAACCGGCCCACCGTGAGGGCGGCAGCACTGGCGGCCACCAGGCTGCCGCCGGCTTCGACCCGCTGGCGGAGGATGTCGGGAATGGGGGTGTCCCGCCACTGCCGCACGGCATAGGTCGGGCTGCCGGGCCCGATCAGGATGTAGCCGGCCTGTCTCAGGGAGCGCAAGGCTTCCTCGGTCTCAACCGAGGCGCCGTTCGCCCGCGCCTTGTAGGAGGCGATCGTCATGTGGTGGCCGACGCGGGTGCGGAAATAGGCAACGGCCTTATCGGAGATCTGGTCGGCGTTCAACTGGAATCCCGCCGGCGTATCGAGAAACACTCCCGGGCCGGCGGCGGCGCTGCGGCGCATCAGCTCCTTGTGGAGCTCGACCATCGTGGCGGTCAGCTCGCCTGAGCCCATGAGAACGATCATGCCCTTGGCAGACATCGTTAGCGACTCTTCGTGGGTGTATTGACGCAGGTGTCGTCAGCAACAGGAATGGGAAGAGGACCCTGATGCTTTCAGTCTATATCCGAAGTCATTCCGGGGTCTTCTTCAGAAATCCCTCGCGACCGACACAGGCAGGATCCGCACCGGAGGGCCGGGCTTGCCGCCAAGGTTCAGGGTGTGCCGGTCGACGGTCTCCATTTGCCCTTGAAACTCGTTTCCGCCCGCGAGGAGCATAAAGCCCATGATTTTATTGTAACCTTTTAATTCAATTGCGAATCAAGGTAACACCGGGGATAGTGATGTCAACGCCGCCCCCTAAGTCGATCACGCCGGGGGGCGACCCGTCCGTTGGGCCCGCGATCCACGCCTGACCGGCGGTTCTTCTCTCCCCGCCCGATCATCGCTGTGCGAACGGTCTTTACCTTGACATGGCCAAGGCCTTGGCCTAAGATTCATTCCTACTCAAACCCGGACGTGCTGGGGCGGACATCTCAGCCCGATAAGTAAACAAAAACAAACAAACGGAGGTGCGCAATGAAACGACTGTTCAGTGTGTGCGTTGCGGTGATGATGGTGATGGGTGCGGTCGCCGCGGTGCAGGCCGCCGACAAACTGGTGCTCGCCACCGGCGGGACCGCCGGGACCTACTACCCCTTCGGCGGGGCCATGGCACAGATCTGGAGCTCCAAGGTGAAAGACCTGAGCGTGACGGCCCAGACCTCCGGTGCCTCGGCTGAAAACGTGCGGTTGATCAACAAGAAGGAAGTCGAACTCGCCCTGGTGCAGAGCGACACCCTGGACTTCGCCTTCGGCGCCAAGGAGGCCTTCAAGGAGCCGCTCAAGGGGATGAGCGCGATCGCCGTGCTCTACCCGGAAATCATCCAGGTGGTGGTGCGGGCCGACAGCCCCATGAAGACCTTTGCCGACTTGAAGGGTAAGAAGGTCGGCGTGGGCGCCCCGGGCAGCGGCACCGAGGCCAACTTCCGGCAGCTCATGGATATCTACGGCCTGAAGAAAGAAGACATCAATCCGCAGTTCCTCTCTTTCTCGGAGAGCGCGGATGCTTTCAAAGACAAGCACATCGACGCCTTCATCGTGACCGCCGGGATCCCCAATGCCGGCATCATGGATGTTGCGACCCAGCACGAAGTTCGCATCCTCGACATCCCGGCCGATATGGCGGCCAAGCTGACCCAGAAGTATCCCTTCCTGGCGGCAGCAAAGGTCCCGGCCAACACGTACAAAGGCCAGGCGGCGGATGTTTCCACGGTGGCGGTGAATGCGGTCTTGATCGCCGGCAATCAGCTCAAGGACGACCTGGTCTACAACATGACGAAGGCCCTGTTCGAAAACCAGGCCGCGCTGGCCTCCGCCCACGCCAAGGGCAAGGAGCTCAACCTGCAGTACGCGGTGAAAGGCGTCTCGATTCCCTTTCATCCGGGCGCCGTGAAGTACTACAAGGAAAAGGGCGCGATGAAATAGAAACCCGCTTCCGCGGATTTTTAAACAAGCTGGCGACCCTTTCGGTAAATTCTTGCGACGGATGCCGGAAGGGTCGCATGCCTTTTACTTCCATGCATCTTCGATGGGTCGCAGGCGTTGCAGCGGTCATCGCGGTGGGTGCCGGTATCTCGCTCTGGCCGCTTCCGCCTGCGCTCGAAATCGTCGACGCCCGTGACGGGCGGGTCCTATTGTGTGTGCGGGTCAACTCCGGCGAAGAGATGGTGCTGGCGTTCGTCCATTCCGTGAACCGGCGGCCCGTTTACGATACCCTGCGGGTGGAGGCCGATCATCTCGTCATCGTCGGCTCCCGGTTCGACGCCTTCGGCGCCGGGATGCCGGAGGCCTCGACCGCAGACGGCACGTTGCGAGTGGCCGCGGACGGCTGGCTGGAGTGGACCGTGAACCGCCCTGTTCCTGAGATTACGGTCCGGGTCGGGCGAGTGGCCGATCACCGGCTGCGTCTCAGGGACCGGGAGATTACCCTCTCGAGCCTGGCGGAGCCCGGGGCCCCCCTTACCCTGCGCATCATCACATTTTCCGTGCTTGATATAATGAAAGGCAGGTGCACCCCGTGAGCGCAGTGCAGAAAGGTTCGGACAGGCCGGGCACTCCGCCCCTTTCGATGCAAGGGGTCGAGGCCGTCTCCCAGGAAGAGATCGAACGGATCCTCAAAAAAGTCGACAAGGAGGCCTCGGCCCGTAAACTGACCGGAATCCCCCACTGGATCGTGTGGGGCATCGCGGTTTCCTGGTCCCTTTTCCAGCTCTACACGGCGGCCTTCGGCCTTTTTCCCGCCCAGCTACAGCGTTCCGTCCACCTGGCATTCGCTTTTACATTGACCTATATCCTCTTCCCGGCCCGCTCCAGCGATGGATCGGATCGCCTCTCCTGGCACAACTGGGCGCTGGCCATTTTTGCCGCGTACATCGGCCTGTACATGGCGCTGAACTACATGCGGATCATGATGGCCGGT
>JBFYWX010000486.1:0-5434 GCA_041310825.1 Desulfobacteraceae bacterium
ACCCCGCCGCGGCGGGGATTTATCAGCAATTAACTTGCCCTTTTACGGTTGCGGTCGTGAAAACAACCAAAAATATATCTACTTGAAATAAATACATAAAGCTCGAAGTTACTTGGAAGACCCAACAGACTCAACAGACTCAATGGACCCTTAAAAAAATGCGCGAAATCGTGCTGATCAACATCACCGGCCGCGACAAGCCGGGCCTGACCGCGAGCCTCACCAAGACCCTGGCCGAGTACAACGTCACCGTCCTCGACATGGGCCAGGCGGTCATCCACGAGTTTCTCTCCCTCGGAATCCTGATCGAGATCCCCGACGAGCACAAATCGGCCTCGATCCTGAAGGACATTCTTTTCGCGGCCCATAAGCTCGGCATCACCGCCCAGTTCAGCCCGATCGACGAGAGCCGCTACGAAGACTGGGTCGACCAGCAAGGCAAGGAGCGCCGGATCATCACCCTTCTCGGCCGCAAGATCACCGCCGGGCAAATCGCCCAGGTCGCACAGGCCATGGCGGAAAACGGCTTAAACATCGAGGTCATCACCCGCCTCTCGGGCCGGATCTCGCTCATCAGCCCCCAGACCAGCCCCAAGGCCTGCATCCAGATGAGCGTCTCCGGCCGCCTGGCCGACCCCGACGCCCTGAGGAGCCGGCTTTTGGCCATATCGGAGCAGGCCGGGGTGGACATTTCCTTCCACGCGGACAACCTCTACAGCCAGAACCGGCGCCTGGTGGTCTTCGACATGGACTCGACCCTGGTCCAGGCGGAGGTGATCGACATCCTGGCCGAGCGGGCGGGCGCCGGCGAGCAGGTCGCTAAAATCACCGCGGCAGCCATGAACGGCAAGCTCGACTTCAAGGAGAGCCTCACCCGGCGGGTCGCGTTGCTGGCGGGGCTCCCGGAAGCGGTCTTGGCCGAGGTGGCGGAAAGTCTGCAGCTGACCGACGGGGCCGGGCGGGTCGTCACTACGCTCAAGGGCCTCGGCTACAAGCTCGGGATCATATCCGGCGGGTTCGACTACTTCGGCAAGTACTTCCAGGGCAAGCTCGGGTTCGATTACCTCTTCGCCAACCAGCTCGAGATCGTGGACGGCCGGCTGACGGGCCGGTTGAAGGGCGACATCATCGACGGCCCGAAGAAAGCCGAAATCCTGAAGACCCTGGCCATGGTGGAAAATATCAGCCTCGAGCAGACCATCGCCGTCGGCGACGGCGCGAACGACCTGCCCATGCTCCACACCGCGGGCCTGGGGGTCGCCTTCCATGCCAAGCCCATCGTGCGCGCCAATGCGGACAAGTCGATCTCGAGCGTCGGCCTGGACGGCCTGCTCTACTTGATGGGGATCAGCGACCGCGAGATCCGACAGGCCTGACCGCTCCTCTCCCTCCCCGAGAACGGGGCCCTACCGCCCGCCGGGCTCCGGCCGCAACCGGCCGCTAGGCTGGAACCCGTGGCGCCGCGACCCCTTGAACCCGTGCCGGTTCGTTTTTTTCACTGGCAATCAACAGGTAGATCGACGGAACGACGAAAAGCGTGAAAAAAGTCCCGACCGCCATGCCGCCGACAAGCACGAGACCGATCGAGTTGCGGGCGGCGGCGCCGGCGCCCGTCACCAGAACCAGGGGGAAGTGGCCGGCGATCGTGGCCGCGGTCGTCATCAGGATCGGCCGCAGCCGGGTCATGGCGGCCTCGTGCACGGCGGCGCGCTTGGAGCGCCCCTCTTTCTGGAGCTGGTTGGCGAACTCCACGATCAGAATCCCGTTTTTGGAGACCAGCCCCACGAGAGTCACCAGACCGACCTGCGAGTAGATGTTAAGGGTCGTCGTCCATCCCTGGGTCCAGAAGGGGACGTTCGGGTCCGGCATTTTGAGGAAGGTGAAGATAAGCGCGCCGAAGAGCGCAAGCGGCACCGAGCCGGCCAGGATCACGAAAGGGTCGCGGAAGCTGTTGAACTGGGCCGCCAGCACCAGGAAGATCAGGATGACCGCCAGCCCGAAGGTCGGCAGGAACTGGTTGCCCTCCGAACGCAGCTGGCGGGACTCGCCGGTGTAGTCGACCACGTAGCCGCGCGGCAGGATCTTCGCCGCCTCGTCCTCCAGAAAGCGCAGCGCCTCGTCGAGGGGGCGCACGGAGACGCCGCTGATCACCACGGCGTTCAACTGCTGAAACCGGTTCAGCGACCGCGGCACCGTGGAGTTCCGGATCGTGGCGATCGTGCTGAGCGGCACGAGCTGACCGCCCGGCCCGCTGACGTAGATGTTCGTGAGCTGCTCCGGTGTCAGCCGGTCCACGCGCTGGATCTGCGGGATGACCTTGTAGCTCCGCCCGCCGATATCGAAGCGGTTCACGAAGTTGCCCCCGACCATGGCCGCCATGTCCGAGCCGACCCGCTGCAGGTCGAGGCCGAGCCCGGCGACTTTGTCGCGGTCGAGCACGATCTCGGACTGCGGCTGGTCGATCTTGACGTCGATGAGCGGCGGAAAAGCGAACAGGCCGCTTTGCACCGCCTTGAGCTGGATCTCTCGGGCGAATTCCAGGATCTGGCCGGCCTCGGCCGTCGATGCCAGGACGAACTCCACCGGGAACTGGCCGCCGCCCGGCAGCGCCGGCGGCAGCACGGGGAAGATGCGGATGCCGGGGATGGCTCTCAGCCGCGCCTGGACCTCCGGCAGGATGCGGAAAACGCTGCGCTCGCGTTCCGCCCAGGGCTTCACCACCATGCCTGCAAAACCGCTCGCCGGCTGCGTCACCTGAAAGGTGAATTCGGTTTCGGGAATGCTCTGGTAGACGCGGTTGACCTCCGCCGCGTAAATGCTCGTCTGATCGAGGGTCGCGTTGGCGGAGGCGTCCAGGATGCCGAAGATCACCCCCTGGTCTTCGTTCGGGGCGAGCTCGCGCGGCGACATCTGGAACATCGGGATGGTGAGCAGGCTCACCCCGATCCACACGAGGTAGACCGCCGGACGGGCGTCGAGGGTGCGGTCGAGCCAGCGCCCGTAAAAGGCCGTGAAGCGTTTGAAGTCCCGTGTGATCCGGCCGGCCAGGCCGCGCTCGGAGAGCCCGGGTGTGAGCAGCCGCGACGCCATCACGGGCGAGAGCGTGAGGGCCACCACCCCGGAGATCATGACGGCGCCGGCCAGCGTGAAGGCGAATTCGCGGAAAAGGGCCCCGGTCAGCCCGCCCTGCAGGCCGATCGGCGCATAGACCGCGGCGAGGGTGACCGTCATGGCGATGATCGGCCCGACCAGCTCCCGGGCCCCCACCAGAGCCGCCTCCCGGGGCGAGAGCCCCTCGCGCAGATGGCGCTCGACGTTCTCCACCACCACGATGGCGTCGTCCACCACCAGGCCCACCGAGAGCACGATCGCCAGCAGCGTCAGCAGGTTGATGGTGAAACCGAAGAGCTGCATTAAAAAAACCGCGCCGATCAAGGAGAGCGGGATCGCCACCACGGGGACCAGCACCGAACGCATGGATCCCAGGAACAGAAAGATGATGACCACCACAATGATCAGGGTCTCGGTCAGGGTGCGCAGCACCTCGCGGATGGCGCTGTTGATGTAGTCGGTCGCGTCATAGGCCACCCGTGCCTGCAGGCCCTCCGGGAGCTGCCGCTGGACGGCCTCCATCTCGGCGCTGACCCGCCGGATGACGTCGATCGCGTTGGCGTTCGGCAGCGGCCAGATCCCCATGAAAACCGCGGTCTGGCCCGAGAAGCGCACTTCGGTGTCGTAGTCCTCGGCCCCCAGCACCACGGCGGCGATGTCCTCCAGCCGCACGATGGCGCCGTCCTGCTGCCGGATCACCAGGCGCTTGAACTCCGCGACGGAGCGCAGGTCGGTGTTGGCCGTCAGGTTGACCTGGACCAGTGCGCCCTTGGTCTGGCCGACGGCGGTCAGAAAGTTGTTCGCCGCCAGCGCCTGGCGGACTTGCACCGGGCTGATGTTGAAGGCCGCCATGCGCTCGGGCTTGAGCCAGATCCGCATCGCGAAGGTACGCGCGCCCAGGATGTCGGCGCGCTGCACGCCCGGCAGCGCCGAAAGCCGCGGCTGGACGATCCGGATGAGGTAGTCGGTGATCTGGTTCTGCCGCAGGGCGTCGGAGGTGAAGCTGAGATAGGCGGAGGCGAACTGGCTGTCGGCCGACTCGACGTTGAGGGTCGGGATTTCGGCCTCGGGCGGCAGGTCGCCGCGCACCTGGTCGACCTTGGCGCCGATCTCGGAGAGCGCCTTGATCGGGTCGTAGTTGAGCTTGAGCCGCACGCTGATGAGGGAGAGCCCCTGCGCGCTCTTGGACTGGATGTAGTCGATGCCGTCGGCGGCCGCTATCGCCCGCTCGAGCGGGGTGGTGATGAAGCCGCGCACGAGCTCGGCGCTTGCGCCGACGTAGAGCGTCGAGACCGTGACGACCGCGTTCTCGCTGCGCGGGTACTGGCGCACGTTGAGGCCGCGGATGGCCTGCAGGCCGGCGATGATGATCACCAGGTTGACGACCACCGCCAGCACCGGGCGACGGATGAAAAGGTCGGTGAAGGCCATGGGGTCGCTTCCGCCGGCCGGATGAAGGCCCCGCACGCCTTGTCGCAGCGCGCGCGCCCGGGCCGGCCGGTCAGTTCTCCTCGGGCGTGGGGTTGAGCTTGAATTCGGGCGCCAGGCGGTTGTCGACGGTGACGCTCTGCCCGTTGCGGAGTTTGAAAACCCCGGTGCTGACCACGGTGTCGCCCGCCGCAAGTCCGGAGAGGACCGCAACGAAGTCCCCGCGCTTCGGCCCGAGCTGCGCGAAGCGCTGGCGCACGACCGCCTCCGGACGGCCGGCCTCCCCCGGAGCCTCCTCGACCACGAACACCGAGTCGCTGTAGGGCGCGGGCAGCACCGCCGTGGCCGGGATCGCCAGCACCCGCTCCTCAAGCGGCAGCACGACGGCGACGTTCACGTACATCCCGGGGCGCATCCGTTCCTCGGGGTTGGCCACCGTCGCCTGGACCCGGATGTTGCGCGTAGCGGCGTCCACCTGGGGATTGACGGCCGTCACGCGGCCTTCGATAAAGCGCCCGGGCAGGGCATCGCCGGTCACGCGTACCGTCAGCCCCGGCCGCAGCTGCGGCAGCTGCTGCTGGGGCAGGGAGAAGTTCACGAAAATCGGGTCGAGCGCCTGCAGCGACACGATCGGATCGCCGGCGTTGACCACCTGGCCCAGGTTCACCAGCCGGATCCCCAAACGCCCGGCGAAGGGCGCCCGGAGAGTCTTTTTGGCGATGCTCGCGCGGATCGCGTCCGCCTGAGCGGCGGCCTGCTTGAAGGCCGCCTCGGCATTGTCGAACTGCGACTGCGCGATGGTCCGCTCGGCGAGCAGCTTGCCGAAGCGCTCCATGTTGAGCCGGGCCAGAGTGGCGGCCGCTTCGGCCGAACGCAGCTGGGCCTCTTCGGACGA
>JBFYWX010000490.1:0-4308 GCA_041310825.1 Desulfobacteraceae bacterium
CGCATCGCCCTGGACATGGGGGTGCCGTTTCTGGGCGCCATCCCGATCGACCCGCAGATCGCCCTGTCCTGCGATGAGGGCCGCCCCTTCATCCAGTACGCCGCCAACTCGCCGGCAATGGTCAAGTTGCGGGAAATCATTCGGCCGATCGAGGCAATGGGCGGCCGGTTGGATACAGCCGAAGAAAAAGCCTTCGGCACATCGCCCGCCACCGGTGCAGCCATTCTTCATTGAATCCTAAAGCCATCGACCGATAGCGGCGCACCGGCATTGGCCGGTGCGTCGTTCGCTTCTTGATCGACCCCGACAGTTCTGCCGCCCCTCACCCCCCCACCCTTATGGATGACGCTTCAGGCCCCGACAAATTTAAAAATAAGTGTAAAGTGCCACTTGACAGTTTTTATTTTTTCGGATAAATGATCCGGCAGCACAGCGCGGAAGCTGCTTTTACCCATGGGGGCGAGCGGTGAGAAGAAGCAAGGCGCAAGCCGCACAAGTTGGGAGAAAACGGTCCTTTCTGGCCGAAACCCGCAAACGGCCGAAGACGGGGCTGCGGATGAATGAATTGATGGCGGCCACCGGCCTGCCGAAGTCCACCATCCTGTTCTACGCGGGCCAGGGACTTCTTCCGGCGCCAAGGAAAACCTCCGCCAACATGGCCTACTACGACATAGGCTGCGTCGAGCGCATCCGGGCCATCCAGCAGATGCAGGAACGCCATCGCCTCTCGCTTTTCGAAATCAAACGCCTCCTGGAGGGCCGGGCGAAGGGCTCCGACCTCGGCGTTTTTCTCGAGCTCGACGAGGAGGTCTTCGGCCCCGGCGGACCCCGAAAGCTCCTCGATGCTGAGGCGTTCGGCCGCGCGAGCGGCCTGAGCGCCGGCCAACTCGAGGAGTTGGAGCAAAAGCGCCTCCTGCTGCCCCATGAAGAGGGCCGATACGATGCCGATGACCTCCGTATGGGCCAAATGTATTTCGATGCGTTCAGGCTGGGGATCCGCGCTGAAGATCTTGCCTATTACACGGAGTGGGGCGAAAAAATTGTGGACCAGGAGATGGCGCTGCGCAACCGGGTCACCCGGATGCTTGCCTACCAACAGGACGCCGCCGTCACGACCCAAATGGTCAAACATGCCCGCATGTGCCGGTCCTACGTCATCGACCGGCTCTTCCAGCGCCGGGTGGCAGCCATGAAGGACATCAAGCATCGGCCCGCACCGGATCCGGAAGACCGGGAACCATGGCTCGACTGAGGAGAACCACACCATGAAGGAGCAGTTTAGAATTGTAGCCGTCAACGGCTCCCCCCATGCCGGGATCGGCAACACCTCCATGATGATCGAGATGCTGCGGCCGGCTCTGACCGCAGAGGGCCTCGCGCTCGAGGTCATCAACCTGTGCGACCATGAGGTCGATTACTGCATCGGCTGCGGGGTCTGCATGGAAAAGAGCCGCTGCTGGATCCGCGACGACCACGCCGGGATCGTCGAACGGTTGCTCGCCGCCGACGGCGTCATCCTCGCCTCCCCTGTCTATTTTTTCAGCGTCACGGCGCAGATGAAGACGTTCGTGGACCGCAGCCTGGCGCTCGGTCACAAACCCCGGCCGACATGGAAGCCGGGCCTGACCGTGAGCGTCTCGGCCGGCTGCGGCGAAACGCAGGTGGCCGAATACCTCGGCCACCTGCTGCGGGTGTACGGGGCTTTCAGCGTGGGCCGGCTCACGGCGCTGGCGGCGGGGCCCGGAGAATTCATGGGTCGGGCGGCCGTGGAGGCTCGCGCGCGCGATCTCGCCCTGGATCTCGCCCGCGCCGTAAAAGAAAAGCGGCGCTTCCCGGCCACGGACGAGGACCTCATGTTCTATCGGTTCATGCATTCGCTGGTGCAGGAGCACCGGGGGGCATTGATGCAAGACGACTTCGATCACTGGGAAGCCCACGGCTTGAACAGAGGCTTCGAGGCGTACATTCAACAGACGCAAGAAAAGGCGATGGTTGATCCCGAAGCCCGGCAGGCCTGGATTCAGGAGAAGACGAAACATCAGCTCCCCCGGCGGACCGCGAAAAGACCACCGAGCAAACCCCATCGCCTATCCGCCACCATGGCGCCGAAGATGAGTTGCAGGGAGCTGTTGCAGGCGATGCCCCTCGGCTTCGATCCCGCCGCGGCCGACGGACTCGAGGCGGTGATCCAATTCGACGTGACCGGCGCAGAACCCTTTCAGGCGCATCTGAGGATCGCGAAAGGGGTTTGCAGCTACCATGACGGACCGGCTACAGCGCCTGCCATCGTTATTCACACCCCCGAGGATGTGTGGAAGGGGATCGCGGCCGGGACAATTGACGGCCAGCAGGCCTACATGGCCGGAAAATACAAAGTCGATGGGGACCTATCGCTGCTGCTCAGACTGCAATCCCTCTTCCCGGGTTGACGGACACCGCCCCTCACAGGTCCCCGCCTCCAGGAATCAGGAATAGGGGCAAACGGCGACGGATGATGGGTGAGGGGGGGCCACAGCCGTCCGCGTGACGCGCGAAAATGGTCAACCGCAGGCCGCCTGTTGGACTTCCGGGCAGCTCACCTCCACGGAACGGAAGCGGATGTCCTCCCGCAGGGAGAGATCGTCGGTCGGGACCCAGCGGCCCTCCTCGAAACGATGGACCTGAAAGGTGTCCGGGTCGAACATGTACAGGCTTTCTTCGGAACGAAAAAACTGAAGGCTCATATCACACCCTTTTTTTCTAGTTGATATCGAAGTGCATAATAGGAGGCCAATGGTTGCAAGGCACTATTCGGCGTGGATGAGGCGCGTGCTAAAAAATGATGAGCCCGCTCAATAGCGACTCATGGCGTACAGCGCCACTTTATCAGAAAACAAGTTCAGCTCTTGGGGGAGTGGCTCCCGGCCTTCGCAGCCAGGCTGCTTCGGCGGAGTAGGCTCCAGCCACGATGGCATCGCGGTCCCGCCCGGGTAGGACTCCCAGCGAAAAAAACCCAACTTGCTCGGAAAAAGCGCGGGTATGAACCTGTGCGGCGGGCGCCGGTCGAAGGAAGGGAGAGAGTGCAGTAAGGTGATTAAAAACACCCACCGGGCCGGCAGCCCGATCGGGCGGCATTAACCCGAGCCCCAGGCCGCTTCGGCGGGGGAGACGTCAGCACCGACCGCCGCCGGATCCGGGCCGGGAGCCGAATTGTTAAAAACCTTTTCTAGAATGCAGCCCCGTCGCAGCAAAGCCGCGGATACGGGTCGATCAGTCTCTCGTAGCATCCGATGCAAAGGACCCCATTGCCGCTGCGTACCAGATCGGCGCCGGATTTGAAGGTCCGCAGGCAGTGCGAGCAGGTGCAGGCATCCGTCGTTTCCCTGGAGAGGCCAGCGTCGGTCTTGCAGCACGAATCGAGTCTCATAACGTTTCCCTTTTCACAATCGGCGATGGATTTACTGACGGAAGATGATTCAATCTGCATGCCATGCACTCACCCCCCTGGGTGTTAAACCTGAATACATAAAATTTACAATTTGTTATCGATCATCCCGGACCCATCCCGTCAGCTGGAGCCAATCGAAAAACAAACATAACTGTTAAAATTAAGCTTAAATAAGAACAAATATGTATTTTTTTAGAACTGCGAGGCGTGCGCGCAGCGGTATGGACACCGGCGCGCGTTTCAGACTATATCGGGACTCATGACGACCGAACGACACGCGGCCCGGGTGAGGCCGGGCGCCGCGGCGCTTTCCCATTTGCCTGCCGCCGGGATCGTGCGGGTGCCGCTCTACATCGCCGCCCAGATGCTCTCGGACGTCGGCAGCCTGAAGATCGCCCTGTTTGCCGGCTTCAGCATCGATGTGGTCGGGTCGATCTTCGCCGCCCATGTGATCATCAAAGGGCTGGTGACGTCGGCCAGCCTGCCGGCCATCTACCTCGTCAAAGAACCCTCAACCCAAAGGAGGCCGCCATGACCGTCAACGCCACCTGGTACAGCCACGCCTGTTTTCTTTTCGAAAGCCCGAAGGCCAGGCTCCTGGTCGACCCCTTCCTCACCGGAAACCCGCTCGCCCCGGTCAAAGCCGAGACGGTGGCGGCGGACTACATCCTGGTCTCCCACGGCCACGGGGACCACGTGGGCGACACGGTGTCGATCGCCCAGCGCACCGGAGCCACCGTGATATCGAACTTCGAGATCCATAACTGGATGGTCGCCCAGGGGGTCAAAAACGTCCACCCCCAGCACATCGGCGGCGGATTCAACTATCCCTGGGGGCGGGTCAAGCTGACCCTCGCCCTGCACGGCTCCGCCCTGCCGGA
>JBFYWX010000499.1:0-27649 GCA_041310825.1 Desulfobacteraceae bacterium
GCCGGCAGCGTAGATGTCTGCCCGGAAATCGATCTCGGGGCTGATGACCTGCTCCGGGGCCATGTAGAGGGGGCTGCCTCGCGCGATGGTCATGGCGTCGGCCGGCGCGGAGACGATGCGCGCGATGCCGAAGTCGGTGATCACCGGGATCAGGCTCTCCCCCGTGATCAGGATGTTCTCGGGCTTGATGTCCCGGTGCACCACCTGGCGGCGGTGGGCGAAGCCGAGCGCCTCCAGGATCTGTCGGACCAGGCCGAGCGCGGTGCGCAGCGGCAGGGTGCGCCGCGAGGGGACCGGGTTCAGGGCGGTTTTCCGGAGGAGCTCCGCAAGGCTCGGCCCCTCGATGAGCTGCATGCTGAACCAGCGGAACTCGGGCGCCTCGCCGATCTCATAGATCGGGACGATGTTCGGGTGGGAGAGGCCCGCCACCGCCTCGGCCTCCTGCTCGAAGAGCCGGATCGACTCCTCGGTGTAGAGGCTCTTGGGCAGGATCTTGACCGCGATCCGGCGCTTGAGGCTTTGCTGGTAGGCCTCGAACACCACGCCCATGGCCCCGCGGGCGAGCTCCCGCAGGAGGGTGGCACTGCCGAGGGTGGTTCCGATCACCTGGTTGGGATCAAAGACGTCGATGCCGCTCAACGGTGGTCTCATTTCGGTTTTTGGGGTGTGCGAACATGGGTCCATGTCCCTCCAGTTGTGTTTTCGGTCGATTTTTCAAAAGCTTAAGATCTTTGTTCTCTTCCGGAATGGCTGAATGGACGGGCGTGAACCTGTACCGCTCTGCGGGGCGGGAATACGGTTGCCGGGGTTATTATCTGAGGGAGTCATAAAAAGCCCTGATCCAGACGGCTTTGTCAAAAGCCCAAGGTCAAGGCGCGTGAATCCCGTGTCGCGAGGTGTACTTATAGTACGCCGCGGCGACCATCCCGTCATGGCGGCAAAGCGCAACGCAGAGATCGGGCTTTTTAAAAGTCGTCATATCTGCCAATCTGAGGATTCGGTCAGCAGGGGGCCTATCTTGACGACCACGAGCGTGATGTCGTCGCGGGGGAGGGCTCCAGCGGTGAAGGCTTTGATGTTGGCATAGACGGAATCCAGGATGGACCGGGCGGGCTCGGCCGCATGGCGGCGGATCACCGCGCAGAAGCGCTCGTGGCCGTACCGGACCCCGCTGCGGTCCTCGGACTCCCAGATCCCGTCGGTTCCGACCAGGATGATCTAGCCGGCGGCGAGCAGGCCGTCTATGTTCTCGTTGTACTGGTAGTCGGCGTCCACTCCGAGCGGCAGTCCTTGACCCCTGAGCTCTTTGAAACGGTCGTTCGCCGGGTCGTAGACCAGCACCGGCGGATGGCCGGCACGCACCCAGTGGAGCACCCTGTTTTTGATATCGAAGCGCAGGCAGGCAAGGGTCATGAAGCGGCCCGAGTCGCTGACATCGCGGGCCAGGTGGCGGTTCATTTCGGTGATGATGGGCGCGATGCCCCCGCATTGGGAGGCGCGCATCCGCAGAAAGGCACGGGCGGTCGTCATCAGCAGGGCGGCGTCGATTCCGTGCCCGGTGACGTCGCCGACGACGACGCTCAGAGGGTCCCCCAGGCACGCCCGGTCCCACAGATAGTCGAAGTAATCGCCACCGATCGCCTCGCAGCTCAGGGTGCGGCCGGCGATGTCGAGCCCCTCGACCGCCGGCGGCTCCTGGGGCATAAGGCTCTTCTGGACCTCGGCGGCCAGGGCCAGGGATTTTGTCTGCTGGGTCATGTCGATCACGAAGACCATGTTGCCGATGACCCCGCCCCGGTCGTCCCGCAGCGTGCTGCCCTGGATGAGCACCGGGATGACCCGGCCCGCGCGGGTCATGACCGAGCCTTCCAACTCGACGTGGCCCTGGGCGAAAAACTCTTCCCGGTTGATCTTCAAAAACCGCCCGTAGTCGGCCTCGGCGAATTTCAGAGGGGTGTTCCCTAAAATTTCCTCGCGGCGGTAGCCGACCAGGCGGCAGAAGGCCTGGTTCACGTCGGTGATGGCGAAGTTCCGGTCCAGCAGCATGAACCCTTCGGCGGTGGTTTCGATGATGCGCCGGAATTTTTCCTCGCTGCGCCGCAGCGCCTGCTCGGTTTTCAAGCGCTGGAGCTCGGCCGAGGCCCGGCCGGCGAAGATCTGAAAGATGGCCTTGGCGCGCGGGTCGTCGGGCATGGGCCGCGTGTCGAGAACGGCCAGGTTCCCGATGATCGCGCCGGATGGGTCGAGCAGGGGCGCCCCCAAATAGCTGACCGCTTCCAGATCGATCAGTCCGGGGTCTTGCGGGAAAAGGCGGATCAGGTTGTCCGGGTAGTGCACCATGGCGGTGCTTTGGATCACCGCCTCACAGGGGGTGCCTTGGATGTCCATGAGGTGGTCGCGCACCATGCGGCCGCCGATCCAGAAGGCCAGGGCGCGCAGCTGTCGGCTCGGCGCCAGGTACTCAGGCGCCGTGCGTGTTCAGCGCCCGGGAGAGGCTCACCACCAGCTCCTCGAAAAAGCGCTCGCCGGTGGCCGTGGCCGTGCCCTCCAGTATGATACGCAGGGCCGCGTTCTCATCGCCGATGCGGGAAGTTGTCGGACGGTCCCCCTTCATGACCCTGAAGGATAGGGTCGCCGGAGGAATCCTGCAAGGCCGGGCGGGATTTTTGCGAACCGGCGCTTCCGGCGCATAGCCGCCGTGCCTGAAAACCTTAGGTCTTGCTTTCAGAAGCCCGTGTCAGCTCGTTCCGGCGCGCGTCGGGCTGGCACGGCGCGTCCGCCGGTGGGCCATCCAGCGCAGGAGGATGAACGCCGCGATGGCCACGCAGCCGACCACGTCGGTTTCGGCGGAGGGGAAAAAAAGCAGGGCGGAGCTCGCCCCGACCACGTAGCGCTCCAACGGCCGCAGGTCTCCGAAGAAATAGCCCACGACCGCCACGTTGAGGAAAATCACGCCGACGATCGTCACCAGGTACCTCAGGAGGATCTGAACGACGGCATCGCCGGTTGACAGGGTCTGGAGCACCGGGATGATCAAAAGCCCCGTCCCGCTGAAGGAGAGAATAAAGGTGATCCCGATCAGGTACTTGGGGATGGCGACACGGGCCGCGAAGACGCCGGTCCGGATTGGCTCGGTCCCCATGACGGCCGCCGCCGCATAGGCGGAGAGGGCCACGGGCGGGGTGACCTCGGCCAGCACGGCGTAGTAGAAGAGAAACATGTGCGTGGCCAGCAGGGCCGCCTCTTCGGGGATCCCGTTGATCACCGCCAGCTTCTGGATGGTGGGGGCCGTCAAGGCGGAGGTCAGCACGTAGGTGGCCACCGGCGGAACCCCCATGCCGAGGATCAGGCTGAAAATACCGGTGAGGATCGTGGCCAGGAAGATGCTGCTGCCGCTGACGCTCATGAGCAGCATGGAGAACTTGGACGCAAGACCGCTCATCACCATCATCGACATGATCATGTTCGCTGCGATGACCGCGCTGGCGATGGGCAGGAGCGAGATAATCCCATCCGCCAGAGCGTCGAAGAGGTTCTTGAGCGGCGGCCGGACGGTTTTGTCCAGGTAGGCGAAGACGATGAACATCACGGCCGCCAAGCTCACCGTGATGTTGATGGTAAACCCGCGGTAGATCATGATGATGATGAAGACGATGGGCACGAACACATAGCAGTAGCGCTTGAAATAGGAAAAATCGTTGCTGGAATCGAGCAGCATGGCGGGCAGGCGCTGCTTGCGGACATAGAGCTCGTTGTAGGTGACGATGCCCAGGAGGTACAGGAGCATCGGCCCGGTGGCCATGGCGATGATCCAGGAGTAGGGGATGGCGAGCAACTCCACCATCAGAAACGAGATCGAGCCCATGACGGGTGGGGTGATGTAGGCGATGGAACCCACCGTCGCCACGACCCCGGCGGCCACCAGCCGGTCGTAGCCGACCTTGTCGTAGAGCGGCTTGGTGAGTGCGGCGACGAACTGGGTGTCGGCGGCGCCGGAGCCCGAGAACATGCCCATGAGGACGGCCATGATGGAGCTGGTGCGGCCCGGCGAGGCCGGGCTCTTGCCGACGAAGAGCAGCGCAATGTTGGCGATCACCTTGCCGAAGTTGAGCTTGGAGATCACCGCCCCCAGGGTCGTGAAATAGATCAGGTACTTCAGGGAGACGCCCGTGATGGTGCCGAAGATGCCCGCCTCGGTCTCGCAGTACATTTTACCCAGCAGCATGTCGATGCCGAAGCCGTGGCTGGAGAACAGGCCGGGCACGAGGTCCCCATAGAGGTTGTAGGTGATGAACACCATGACCAGCATGGGCATGATCGGGCCGCTCAGCCGGAAGATCACCCCCAGCACGAGCAGCACCTCGCTCAGGGCCATGACCAAGTCCCAGGGTTCCGGCGTGATGGCGCGGTAGATCAGCTGCTCGTAGGTGACGACGAGATAGATGAACGGTAAAAAGCTCAGGACCGCGCAGGCAATGTTGGACGGGCGCAGGGTGGCCGGGACGAGGGCCGGGAGCATGGTACATATCCAGATCAGAACGGCAATCACCTTGAAGGGCACGGGCAGATCGAGCCGCAGAAAATCGAACACCAAAACGGCCGTGAACACCGCGAGCGGGATGCTGCCGGCAAGCTTGCGCTTTTTGACCCAGACGAAGTTCAACATGTACCCTAAAAGCGAAATCAAAAAGACGTGGGTGGCCCGCTGGACCTGGGTCAGGTCCAAAATGGAAAAGCGCCACTGCGAGAACGGAAGGTAGGGGTGAACCACGATGTAGAGGTGGTAGAGGGTCCCGAGGATCGCCACATAGAAAATGAGCTTTCGAATCAGAGGGTCCATAAAAGCCTTGCCTCCAAGCAGCCGCCCTGAAGGTGAATGTCGTAGAAACCGAGCGTGAGCGCCATCCCCGTGCCGGAGCAGAACCTCAGGAGCCGGGTGGATTCCGCGGCGAGCGCGGAACCCATCGGGTAAACACCATGGGTGTAGTAGGCCTCGGTGGTGTCGTCGGTCGCAACCGAAAAATTCTGGAACAGCCGGCCGATGCGGAAATGGATGGCGACCGGCTGTTCCGTCACCGAGTTCACGAAATGAACGCTTCCCGTCTGCCCGCGCCACAGCAGGAGCAGCTTGTCGCCGCTGTCGGTGCGGAGCAGGGCGGGCTTGGCCGCCGCGGCCACGCCCGCCAGGAGCAGACAGATGGCGAGCAAAACGGGCTTCCGCATGTAGCGGCTATTTCACCAAACCCTTTTCCGTGAAGTACTTCACCGCTCCCGGGTGGAAGGGGATGGCGGTCTTGCCGACGAATTTGGCCGTTTTGGCCGGATCGGTGTCCCGTGCCGGCTTGACCGCCGCGCGCAGGGTTTCCAGGTTCTCGAAAACGGCCTTCGTGGTCTGGTAGGCCAGCTCGACCGGGGTGGACTCCGGGCAGACGAACATGTTCCAGAAGGCTAGGCTGGGGGTGTCGGCCGCGGTCCCATACACGGTCTTGGGGATGACCGTCGGGTCGCTCAGCCCTTCGAACTCCTTCATAAAGGCCGCCACCCCGGGGTCGGAGGCGGGCAGGGGCACCAGGGTGATTTTCAGGCCCTTGCGCTCCAGGGTGTTGGCCAGCTCGACGATCGAGCCGGTGGGCAGGCCCCCGGACCAGAAGAAGGCGTCGATGGTGCCGTTGGCCAGGGCTTCGTCCGACTCCTTGGCGCCCAATTTTTCCCATTTCTTGAATTTGGCGGGGTCGATCTTGGCGGCCCTGATCAGGTTCAGCGCCGTGAACTCGGTGCCGGAGCCCGGGGCGCCGGTGGAAACCCGCTTGTCCTGAAGGTCGGCCAGCTTCGCGATCCCGGATTTGTCCGTAGTGACGATGTGTTGATAGTTGGGGTACATCATCCAGAGAATATTGGCTTTGGCGGGTTTTTCCGCGAATTTTTCATGCTTGCCTGTTACGGTGAAATAGGCGGTGTCCGGCAGGACGGTGGCGAAGAAGAAGGTGTTTTTCGCCGCCTCGGTCTTGTCGCGGATCAGCATCATATTGTCGACCGAGGCTGCCGTCTGCATCGCGGTGGCGGCGGCCACGTTGTTTTTATTCATTATTTCAGAAATTTGTGTTCCGTAGTAGTAATAGACGCCCCCGATGCCGCCGGTGGCGATCATCACCTTGGCACTCTGGGCAAATCCCGCCCCGCTGCCGACCAGTACCAGCACGAGGACCCACAACGCGATTTTCTTCATCTGACTCCCCCTTTCCTGTTTGTTTGAATGTGGTTCAGTCGTTGCGCCCTGCATACTTTGTGAACGATTACATGAAAGCCAAACCAAATGCAAACAGATTGAGCCTGTGCCGGCCCCGCCCAGGCGGCGGTGGCGCGGGCCCATTTTTGGATTGAGGCAGGGGAGGGGTTTGATGTAAGATTGAAGAGAGGAGGTGCTTCACGCCATGATGACTCCGCGTTTAGGCCCTGCCGGAGTCGATGGCTGCCGCCTCCCGTTCCGTGTTCGCCTTGGAGGTTGGATTTGAACGCTGGCAGCAACCCCCGCACCGCCGCAAACACAGGGCCGGCGATGCCCGCTGGCTACTTCCGCCTTCCGCTGGGGCTGCTCGCCGCAACCCTGGTGCTCTGCGCGGCGACCGCCGCCGCCCCCCCGGCCGGGCGGCTGAACTGGTTTCTGGAGGTGGTGCCGGGGCTGGCCGGGATCATCGTCCTGGTCCTCACCGCCCGCCGCCTTCCCATGAGCCACTTTGTTTACTGGTGCTGCTTTTTGCACATGGGCATCCTGATCTACGGCGGCTACTACACCTACGCCGAGACCCCGCTCGGCAACTGGGCCAAAGAGGCGTTTGCCCTCAGCCGCAACCATTACGACCGGGTCGGCCACGTGGCCCTGGGGGTCTTCCCGGCCTTCGTCATCCGCGAGGTGCTCCTGCGGCAGACCCCGCTCGAGCGCGGGGGGTGGCTTTTTTTCATCATCCTGAGCATCGTGCTCGCTATTGCCGCTTTCTGGGAGCTCTTGGAATGGTGGGTGTCCCTGATTGTGGCACCCGATGTGGGCCAGGCCTATCTCGGCTCCCAGGGCGACCCATGGGACGCCCACTGGGACATGCTGCTCGCGCTTCTGGGGGCCGCTGCCGCCCTGCCCCTGCTCGCCGGCCGCCACGATCGCTCCATGGCCCGGGCCGCCGCGGTTGAACATGGGTGAGCTTATACTGACGGTTGATTTTGGGGTCGCTGCGGCTGTGGCGCTTCTTGCCGGCTTCATGCGTGGTTTTGTGGGCGTGGGCTCGGGAATGCTGATGGCTCCGATCTTTGCAATTCTTTTCGGGCCGCTTCAGACCGTGGGCATGGTGATCCTGATGGACGGGTTCGTGACGGCCCAACTGCTGCCGTCGGTTCACCGGCGGATCGAGTGGCGGGTCGTCATCCCCATGGCGTTCGTGGCCGCGCTCTTCATGCCCGTCGGGACCTGGCTGCTTGTGACCGTGGATGCCGGGCTCATGGCGCGGTGCATCGCCCTGATCGTGCTCGTGTTTACGCTGATGCTTCTCAGCGGGTGGCGCTACCCCGGACCGAAACGTCTTGCCATCTCGTTAGGGGTGGGGGGCCTATCGGGGGTTCTTATCGCCGCCACCAGCATGGGGAACCCGCCCGTCATCGTTTATTTCCTGTCCGGGCCGGACACGGCGGCGGCCAACCGTGCGAACTTCACCGGCTATTTCGCCTTCACATTGGCCACTTTGATCGTGATGATGGCCATCCGCGGGCTGATCGAGGCGGTTACGGTGGAGCGCACGCTTTGCCTGCTGCCGCTCTTTGCCGGCGGGGCGTGGCTGGGGGCGAGGTGGTTTTATCGCAGCAGCGACCGGCGCTACCGTCAGGTCGCGCTCGGCCTGCTTTTGTGTGTGGCGCTATACGGCGTATTGCGGTGAATCCGGGTGAGTCGGCCCGTGGCTCACTTTCGCTCCAGGCGCAGCATCACTTCGCGCACGATGTCGCTCACCAGGTCCTGCATCTTGACTTCCGTGGCCCCGCTCGCCGCCGACGCGGGCTTCAGTCCCAGAAGCTGCGCCGCGTTCGTGTACATGATCTTTTCGCGCACCTCCGGGTTCAACGCCAGCCGTTCGTATTTCTTGAGAGCCACCTTGAAGTCGACAAAAGGATGGGCGCTGGCGTAGAGGATCTTGTCGGCGATCATGGTGTTGGCCGCCTCCACGTAGGCCTCCGCCATGGGCGAGAACTCGTACTCGGAAAGATCGATGAAAACGTTGCGGTTGCGCTGGGCCACGGTGATGGCTTCATTCACCCAGGGATAGCCGCCGTGGCTGATGATGATCTTCAACTCCGGGAAGTCCCGGGCCACGATGTCGATATAGCGGGGCGCCACATGGTCGATGATGGCGTTGGGCACCAGGGTGGCCGGCCCGGTGGTGAAGATGATCGGAATGTCGAGCTCACAGCACTTGGAATAGATCGGGTAGTACTTGGCGTCGTGCGCGTAGATCTGGGCCAGATAAGGATCGACCGCAGCTCCCCGCATGCCCATGTCATTCACCGCGGCCCTCAATTCATAGATGGCACGCATGCCCTTGTGCGGATCGAGACCGATAAAACCGATGAACTTGTTGGGGAAGGCCTTGACGAATTCGATCACGCTGTCGTTGTTGGATTTGGAACCGTAGGTGGTTTCGCAGTCCCGCCCGGTGATGACGGCCCGTTCCACGTTGTGACGGTCCAGTTCGGCGACCACCTCCGGCACCGTTTGCGGCTTCATTTGGGAAAAATCGATGGTTTCGCACAGCCCCTTGAACATCTTGCTGTTCTGGATGCCGGTGAGCACTTCAGCGGTGTTCGGCCTGAACCGAAAATCGATGACCTTCATTGAGGGTCCCCCTTCGCGTTAGTCAGCCCTGGCGAAATATCCCTGGCTGATACACCTCAATCGTCCTTAAAGACGGTATCAGGTGATTCTTAGCAAATGCGGTGCCACCTGAAAAGAAACTTCCCCTTGTCCCGCCAGGCGGCTGGAACGGGCGTATGCTCGGGTCCGATCTCAAACCTTTGCGGTTTTGGCAGGTCTACCGGTCCCGCGGCCGCACTGTTTCTATCCTGAAAAAAACCCTGCCCGTTGCAATACTGCCCTACAAATCAATAATGACCCAAAATCGCAAGTATTTTTTTGGGTGCTGAATTCGAGATTTCGTGTAAAAATGCACTGCTCCGGAAGGACCAGCCGAACCATCGTCGATCGGAACAATCAAATAAACAAATTAATTAATTAGTTGCAAAATTTCCGGTTACGTGTGGGCCGATCGGGAAAAAACGGGCCTGTTGGATTTTTGCAACCTCCGGTGCATCCGCTCCTATCCTTCTGAATGCGTGTTCTGGTTAAAGGATTTTTACTTGCGGAAGTGTGCCGGTGGCCCTCCCCGTCCTCTTTTCGGGCGCCGGTTCTAAATAAAGCAAGAAACGTGACACTGGTTTGAAAACCTGCTACAGGGCATGTGGAGTCCAGCGCACATGGGCTTTCCGGGGGGAATTCCTGCGTGAGAGCTTGGCGCGATAGTTGCAAAATTCGACCCAGGCCGGAACGACCCTTTGGTTGGCAAGGCATCGGCGGCCTTGCGGCAAGGCTCGGTAGAGGTGACGGAGGCGTTCATGGGAAAATGCGTTATCACGGCGGTCGATGTTCTGGATGCCGCGCAGGCCGGGCGGAAGAGCATCCCGGCTCTCCCGGGGGAGTGCATCGTGACGGCCGGGGCACGGGACAAGGCTTCCGAGCTGGGGATTGTCCTCGATGAGGGCGCCACTTTACCGGGTTCACCGGGGGGGGCCGCCCCGGCTGCCGGAGCGCCGGCCAACGAGGCGGATACCGTGGTGCATGAGGTCTGCGACCTGCTCAAACACCGGATCGCTTCGGGTACGGACGCCCGGCAGCTCGAACGCCTGGTGCGCGAGGTGGTGGCGGCAAAGCTGGCCGGAGCCGATTCAGACCCTTTCGCCCGAAAGGTCGAGGGGGTCTGCTTTGTCAGCGGCCGGCGCCTGCTCGAAACCCCCGCCGGCCCGGTGCCCGTGGCGGAGAAGGTTCTGGTGGCCGAGGCCATTCGCTGTGGTGAGAATCCCCCCCTGTGCGGCGGGTTCATGGAGTGGGAAAAAGCCTCCTTCAGGCGGAGTGTGGAGTTGCCAGAAATCGGGATTGTGATCGAAGGCGAACTGCACCTCACCGTGGGTGGCAAGACCCTGGTCGCCAAAGCCGGCGACATGCTCTATTTCCCGAAAGGGGCCCAGGTGGTCTACACGGCGCCCGCCAAGGTGCGGTTGGCGTGCGTGAACTGCCTGGCATAGGTGTGACGCGCCATGGCCGGAGCCGACCGGAGCGTGAATGTCATGCAGCGCTGCATCGAGGCCTGCCGTCGGCAGCCGGGAACGGTGGTCTTTCCCGACAGCCTGGATGAGCGCGTGTTCGAGGCGGCGGCACGGCTGAAAGCGGAAGGTCTGGCCGAACCGGTTCTGGTCGACTCCCCCTTCGCCGTGCGCCGTAAAATGGGGCAGTCGGCGGTGCGCTCCGCGGGGTTTTTGGTGGTGGACCCGGCCAGCCCGAGCCTCCTCAAGAAGAATACCGAGCAATTTGTGGAGCTTCGGCAAAAGGCCGGCAAGCCCGTCTCCCCCGAAGAGGCCGAAAAAGCCATGGGCACCTCGCTTGCGGCGGCCGCCCTGATGGTCCGCCGGGGGGAGGTCGAGGCGGGGGTGGCGGGGAACCTTTCCACCACGGCCGCCGTCCTCCGGGCCGGCCTGGCGGTCATCCCGCGCAAGCCCGGCATTCGCACGGTGTCGAGCTTCTTTCTGATGCTCTCACCGGACAATGAACGGCAGTTTTTGTTCGCCGACTGCGCCGTGGTGCCGGAGCCCACGGCCGAGGCCCTGGCCGACATTGCGATCGCATCGGCCGAAAAAGCGCGTAGCCTGCTCGACAAGGAGCCGCGAGTGGCGTTGCTCTCCTTCTCCACCAAGGGCAGCGGCGACCACCCGCGGGCGGAAGTGGTGCACCGGGCCGTGGAGATGATTCGCGAGCGAGCGCCCGACCTACGCGTGGACGGGGAGCTGCAGTTTGATGCCGCAGTGGACCCCGAGGTGGCCGCTCTGAAAGCGCCGGGCAGCATCATCGAGGGCCAGGCCAATGTCTTTGTCTTTCCCTCTCTGGACGCGGGCAACATTGCCTACAAAATGGCCCAGCGGCTGGCGGGCTACACGGCCATGGGCCCCTTTCTGCAGGGGTTCGAGGGCGGCTGGCACGACCTGTCGCGGGGGTGCAGCGCGAATGATATTTTCCAGGTGGCCGTGCTGGCGATCTGCATGCAACGTGGCCACCAGCTGAACTGAACCTGATAGAGGAGGGTGATCGTGGACGCATTGGGCATGATTGAAACCAAGGGGCTCGTGGCATTGATCGAGGCGGCGGACGCCATGGTCAAGGCGGCGCGCGTGCAACTGGTCGGCTACAAGCAGATCGGCGCCGGCTATGTTACCGCCCTCGTGCGCGGCGATGTCGCTGCCTGCAAGGCGGCGACCGATGCCGGGGCGGCGGCGGCCAAGCGCGTGGGGGAAGTCATCGCGGTGCATGTTATTCCGCGGCCGCACGGCGATTTGGAAGAGGTGTTCCCGATCGAGGTCCAAAAGTAGCTGAATCGGGAAAAAGGATTTTGGCGGGGGGAGTGTTGTGGCAATCGACAGGCAGGCCTTGATCCGGTCGATCCGTGAGGCTGGCGTCGTGGGCGAGGGCGGGGCGGGTTTCCCGACCCACGTCAAGTACGATGCGCGGGTGGAAACCGTGATCGCCAACGGCTGCGAGTGCGAGCCGCTGCTCTTTACCGATCAGCACGTCATGCGCCGCCATGCCGCCGAGATCGTCTCCGCCCTCACAACCGTCCGGGCGGCCATGGGCGCGGGCCGCGCGATCATCGCCATCAAGCACAAGTATACCGAGGCGGCCGGGCGGCTGGAAGCGGCCATCGCCGACACCGGTATCGAGCTGGCCCGGCTCGAGAACTTCTACCCCGCCGGTGACGAGCACATCCTCGTGCACGAGCTTCTCGGCCGTACCATCCCGCCCCTGGGCCTGCCGAAGGACGTGGGTGCGATGGTATCGAACGTGGGCACGCTCTACGCGGTCAGCCGTGCCCTGAAGGGCTACCCGGTGACCCAGCGCGTGGTGACCGTCACCGGCGAGGTGGCCCGGCCGCGTATCCTAACGGTTCCGGTGGGAACGGCCGCGGCCGAGTGCATCGCCGCCTGCGGAGGGCCGGTGGTACCCGACCCAGTCTATGTTCTGGGCGGGCCTATGATGGGCCGTTTCGTGGACGATCCCCTGGAGATGCGCCGCACGGTCATCACCAAGACCGGCGGCGGCCTCATCGTGCTCCCCCGCGGCCATTACCTGCACCGGATGGCCACCCTTTCGGTGCGCGAGATGCAAAAGCAGGCCGCCGCGGCCTGCATTCAGTGCCGCTACTGCACGGACCTCTGCCCGCGCCACAACATCGGCCACGGCTTTGAGACTCATCGGGTGATGCGCGCTTTCGGCGGCGGGGTGGACACCGCCATGGGGGTTTTGCAGGCCTCCATGTGCAGCGAGTGCGGTGTCTGCGAGCTCTTTGCCTGCCCCATGCGGCTCTCTCCGCGCCGCATCAACGCCATGTTCAAGGCCAAGTTCAAAGAGCAAGGTCTGAAATTCGAAGGGCCGCGCGAGGTCGTGGAGACGCAGTCGATCCTGAATGCCTTCCGCAAAGTGCCGACGGCGCGGCTGGCCATCAAGCTCGACCTTCTTGCCTATATGGACATCCACCCGGAGGATGGCGGCGAGCTCACTCCCGGATCGGTGCGCATCCCGCTGCACCAGCACACGGGGGTGCCGGCCGTGCCCCAGGTCCGCCCGGGCGCTCGGGTGCAGGCCGGCGATCTGATCGGCGAGATCCCGGCCGGGGTCCTGGGGGCGCGGGTCCACGCCTCCCTTGCCGGCACGGTGACGGAGGTGGACAGCGCCGTTTCGATCAAGGGGGCATGAGGATGGAAAAAGGGCTCCAGGCCGTGGGGATGATCGAGTTCAACAGCATCGCAGGAGGGATCGAGGGCGCCGACCACATGGTCAAGGCCGCGCTGGTCGAGCCCTTCATGATGAAAACCATCTGCCCGGGAAAGTTCCTGGTCGCCATCCACGGCGAGGTGGCCGCCGTGCAGGCCTCGGTCGGCGCGGGGTTGGGATTCGGCAAGGACGCCATCATCGACCACTTCGTCATCCCCAACATCAGCATCGACGTCATCAACGCCATCGGCGGCGCGATCGGTGAGTTCCGTGGCGGGGCGGCCTTGGGGGTGATCGAGACTTTTTCCGCCGCTTCTTGTGTCGTGGCCGCCGATGCGGCCAGCAAGGCCGCGGAAGTGGATGTGTTGGACGTGCGTCTGGCCATGGGGCTGGGCGGCAAGGCCTTCTGCCTGCTCTCCGGGGACGTGGGGGCCGTGGAGCAGGCCGTGGCGGCGGGCGCCGAAAAGGCCGCTGGTGAGGGGCTTCTGGTGCGCCAGGTGGTCATTCCGGGGATTGCGACCGAGGTGCTGCGTCACATTCTGTGAGGCCTTGAGGAATTTCGGCATCAAAAGCACCCATTCCCCCTCCCCTTGCGGGAGGAGCCAGGGGAGGGGGTTCGGGAGACACCATGGCCGAGCACGAAGCATTGGGGTTTGTGGAGACAAAGGGGTTGGTGGCGGCGATTGAGGCGGCCGACGCCATGGTCAAAGCCGCGCGCGTGCGGATCAAAACCGTCGCCAACGCCGATGCGGCCCTGATCAGCGTGATCTGCGAGGGAGACCTCGCGGCCTGTGCCGCGGCTGTGGATGCCGGCAAGGCCGCCGCTGCGCGCGTGGGGGACTTCGTGTGCAGCAATTTGATCGCCCGGCCCGACGACGACACGGCGTTGCTGGTCGCCGCCCGCATCGACACGATCATGCCGCCCCGGCCCGCTGCCGAATACAAAGCCGGGCCCAAGGGGCGAGGCAGCAAGAGCTGAACATCAACCCGCCGGGATCCGGCGCAAACCGACACACCCCCCCCGACGGGGGATGGAAGGAGAGAGGACATGTCAGACGCTTTAGGGATGATCGAAACCAAGGGGTTGACCGCACTGATCGAGGCCTCGGACGCCATGGTCAAGGCCGCGCGCGTGACGCTTGTCGGCTATGAGCGCATCGGGGGCGGGTTTGTGACCGCGTTGGTGCGCGGCGACGTGGCCGCCTGTAAGGCCGCCACCGACGCCGGCGCCGCCGCCGCCCGCCGCGTGGGCGAGGTGATCGCCGTGCACGTCATCCCGCGACCGCACGGGGATCTGGAAAAACTGTTCCCGATCGTCAAGAAGTAGGCCGGAGCCATCAACGGGGGAGGAGCGGATCCCATGCGATCTGCCGGAGCGCCCATCGCGGGCGGGGCGGCGCATGCCGGCAGCGGAGGAGGATTTTTATGGAACTCGCCAAAGTCAAAGGTCAAGTGGTTTGCACCGTGCGTGACCAGGGGCTTCCGAACCTGACCTTCCTGCTGGTCGACATCGTGGACGAGCACGGCAATGTCACCTTTCCCAGTCAGGTGGCCGCCGACACCATCGGCGCCGGGGAGGGCGAGATGGTGCTCCTGGTCCGGGGCAGTTCCGCCCGGATGATTCTGGAGGGCAAAACCCCGCTCGATCTGAGCGTGGTCGGCATCGTGGATCAGATCACCTCCGGGAAAGAGGCGTTGTACAGCAAATACAAGTAACGGCAGACAAGCGGGGTTCCGATGCAACTGCGACGCGAAGAGATTGAATCGATTGTCAGCGAAGTCCTCAAAAAACTCGGGCCCATGGGGGGGCCGACCGTCGCACCGGCGCAGCCGCCCGGGGACTGGGGCGTGTTCGAGCGGCTGGAGGATGCCGTCTCCGCCGCGTCCGAGGCGTATAAGCGTCTGGACACCGTGGCCCTGCGGGAGCGGGTGGTCGAGGTGATCCGCCGTGCGGCCCGGGCCAACGCCCGGCGGCTGGCCGAGATGGCCGTGGGTGAAACCGGCATGGGCCGCATCGAGGACAAGGTGCGCAAGAACCTGCTCGTGGCCGATCGCACCCCGGGTCCCGAGAGCCTCTTTCCGAGTGCCATGACCGGCGACACCGGCCTCACCCTGGTCGAAAACGCCCCCTGGGGGGTCATTGCCTCGGTCACCCCTTCCACCAATCCGGCGGCGACGGTGATCAACAACGCAATCAGCATGATTTCGGGCGGCAATGCCGTGGTCTTCGCCCCGCACCCTTCCGCCCAGCGCGTCACCCAGGAGGCGATCCGGATCCTCAACAAGGCCGTCTTCGAAGAGGCCGGCATCAGCAACCTGATGACCTGCGTGCGCCAGTCCAGCATCGAGACGGCCCAGCAGCTCTTCACCTTTCCCGGCATCCACCTTCTGGTCGTCACCGGCGGCGAGGCCGTGGTGGAGGCCGCCCGCAAATCGACGAACAAACGGCTGATCGCGGCCGGGGCCGGAAACCCCCCGGTGGTGGTGGACGAGACGGCCGACCTGCGCCGCGCGGCGCGCAGCATCTACGACGGGGCCTCTTTCGACAACAACATCGTCTGCTGCGACGAGAAGGAGATCATCGCCGTGGACGCGATCGCAAACGACCTCAAGCGCGAGCTCGTCGCCTGCGGCGCGGTCGAGCTCACGCGCGAGCAGGCCGAGGCCGTTGCCAGAGCCGCGTTGCTCGACTACCCCGGGCCCGCCCCGCGGCCCAACCCCAAATGGGTGGGCCGGGACGCGACCGAGCTTGCGGCCGCGGGGGGCTTCCGGGTGCCCGAGGCCTGCCGGCTGATGATCGTCGATGCGGGGCGCGAGGTGGATTTCGTTTTTGCCCGGATCGAACAGATGATGCCCCTCGTCCCGGTGCTGCGGGCGCGGGATTTCAACGAGGCCCTGGACTGGGCCATCCACCTCGAGCGTGACCGCCGGCACACGGCGAGCCTGCACTCGCGCGACATCGACCACATGGATGCCATGGCCCGCCGGGTGAACACGAGCCTTTTCGTCAAGAACGGCCCGTGCATGGCCGGGCTGGGTGCCGGCGGTGAGGGCTGGACCTCCATGACGATTTCCACCCCGACCGGCGAAGGGGTCACCAGCGCGCGCACCTTCGTGCGGCTGCGGCGCTGCACGCTGGTCGGCAGCTTCCGCATCGTCTGATGACGTCGCAGGAAACCCAATCTCGGCGTTGCGCTGCATCGCGCGGGCGCTGCGGCGTACCCCGAGTACGCCTCACGCCGCGCGACTTGCGCGCCTTGACCTTGGGCTTCCTGCGACGCCATCCGAAGCCAATGTGAAACTCAAATGGCCGCGCGCCTTGGCTGACGGCCTGAGACACCGTTTTCAATTCGCTGCGGCGTGCCTTGAGTATGCCTCGCGCCGTGTGATTTGCGCGCCGTGCCTGCCCCGCTTCAGCGGGGATCTTGGGCTTCGGGCAACGTCATCCGGGTGGCATCCCCTTACCGCCGGACGGCACCCTGCGCCCGGCGCCGCAACGGAACTCCATGCCATGTCGATCACATGGGAAACCGCTAATCAACGTCTTGAACTGGCCGCGCGGCTGGTGAACGACACCGGCCCGGCCCCTGGCCCCTGGCCCTTTTACGTGGGCGTTGACCTGGGGACGGCGGACATCGTCCTGATGGTGCTGAACGCCGCGGGGGAGCCCGTGGCATGCTTTCTGGAATGGACGGAGGTGGTGCGGGACGGGGTGGTGGTGGACTATGCCGGGGCGGTGGAGATTGTGGGCCGTCTGGTCGGCCTGGCGCAGCATAAGCTCGGGGTGAAATTAACCGGAGCGGCTACCTCCTACCCCCCGGGGACAGATCCGCGCCTGTCCACTTACATTCTGGAGCGGGTCGGGCTCGAAGTGAGTGCCGTAAAGGACGAGCCCACCTGCGTTGCGCACCTGCTTGAACTCGATCGGACGGCGGTGGTGGACGTCGGCGGCGGCACCACCGGCACTGCCGTAGTGCATAAGGGCCGGGTTGTCTTCAGCGGCGATCTGCCGACCGGCGGTCGCCACATTACCCTTGTCATCGCCGGTCGCTATGGCCTCTCCTTCCAGGAAGCCGAGGAGCGCAAGCGCCGGCACGATCGATACGATATCCTCGGATTGGCCCGGCCAACCCTCCAGCGTATGTGCGACATCGTGGCCGGGCACATCAAAGGACACCCCGTGGATCGTCTGATCCTCACCGGCGGCACCTGCTGCCTGCCGGGGGTGGGATCTGTGTTCGCCGAAGAGCTCGGACTCCCCGTGCAGCTGCCCAGCCAACCCCTGCTGCTGACCCCGCTGGCGATCGCTGCGCTGGGGCTGCCCTCCTAGACAGGCACCCCCGTCGTTTTCAATCGGCCATGTGCGAAATTGAAAGGGCGCGGAGGGGCGCCCGCCCTTGTGCGGGCGGGCGGAGGCGTCATCTTTGTGCGGCCGCGTGCGGGAGCGCTCCGTTCTCAACTGCTCCGGGAAAGCGCAGGTGAGGGAAGTCGGATAGGACCATGGCCTGGATCTGGCGGGTTTTCTTTTCATCCAGCTTCTGGTCGCCCATGGGGAATTCGATCCCTAAGTATTCGTACTTGGGCTTGCCCATGCGGTGGTAGTCCAGGGCCTCGAACCAGGTGTTGGGCATACCGCTGATGTGTTCCAGGATGCGCCGGATCTCTTCCAGGTCGTCGTTGAACCCGGGCACGATCGGGGTGCGCACCCACAGCGGCAGACCGGGAAAGGCATCCTTGACCTTTTTGAGATTATCCAAGATGAGTTCGTTGGAAACCCCGGTGAAGAGCCGGTGTTTTTCAGGGTCCATGCTCTTGACATCGTAGAGCAGGGCGTCCAGAAAGCCGCAGATATTCTCGAGGTCTTCCCACCGGCAGAACCCACAGGTTTCCATGGCCGTATGGATTCGGCGGCGCTTGGCCTCCTTCAAAAGAGCGACGGTGAACTCCGCTTGGTGCATCGGCTCCCCGCCGCTGATGGTAAGCCCCCCGCCCGAGCGCGAATAAAAGGCCGAGTCCTCCTCCACCTTGGCAATCACCTGCTCCACCGTCATGGTATCGCCGTAAAAGTTCAAGGCCAGCGAGGGGCAGGCCTTGGCGCAGAGCAGGCACTCGGTGCAGATCTCGCGATCGATGTGAATCCGGTTTTCCTCACCTTTCTGAATTGCGCCCGCGGTACAGATCTCAAGGCAGCGCACGCAGTGCTCGATCGTCAGGCACTTGGTGGGGTTGTACACGAGTTGCGGCTGCGGTTTCTGCGACTCCGGGTTGCTGCACCAGCGGCAGCGCAACGGGCAGCCCTTCATAAACACGACGGTCCGGATGCCCGGACCGTCGTGTACGGAATACTTCTGGATATTGAAAACAGTGCCCGAATGTTTCATGGGGCCTCCATCCGTACGGCCGGCTGACACCGGCCGTACGGACTCGCCTGACGGAGGTTAAAGCTGCTCGTGCTCCGTGCGCGCAATCAGATCGTTCTGCAGGTCGGGTGAGAGGTCTACGAAATAGGCGCTGTAGCCGGCGATGCGCACGATGAGGCCCCGGTATTTTTCCGGGTCGCGCTGGGCGGCGAGCAGGGTCTGCTTGTTGACGACGTTAAACTGGACGTGCCAGAGCTTGAGATCGCACCAGGTGCGGATGAAGGAGACCAGCTTGCGGGCGCCCTCATCGCCGGCAACGCACTTGGGAGTGAACTTGATGTTCAACAGCCGTGCCGCACGCTCCCGGTAGTCGTAGTTTTTCGTGGTGAAGTTGGACATCAGGATGGCGGTCGGGCCGCTCTTGTCGGCGCCGTGGGAGGCGGAGGAGCCGTCGGAAAGGGGTGTCCAGGCCTTGCGGCCGTTCGGGGTGGCGCTGACCACCTTGCCGAAGGGCACATGCGAGGTGAACGGCACGTAACGCAGATCGAGGTGCACCCCGAGCTCCTGGGAGTACTTGTGGGCGAACTCGACCGAGGCCTTGTCGATCGCCTTGGCGATGCTGTCGGCATAGGGGTCGTTGTTGGCGTAGCAGGGGGCGTTCATCAGCATGTGGCGCACGTCCTCCTGGCCTTCGAAATCGTTTTGGATGGCGTCGACCACCTCCGCCATGGTAAGCTTTTTCTCTTCGTAGACCCGCTTCTTGATGGCCGAAAGGGAGTCGATGACGGTGCCGTAGCCGATGCATTCGAAGTAGCCCAGGTTGATTCCGCCCGGGATCTGCGGCTGATGCAGGTCGATGCAGTGCTGCATGCACAGGTCGTGGAGGGCGGATGCCAGGGGCGCGGCAAAATGGCGCGCCCGCAGCTGGATGATATGGTGCTGCTGGATATAAGCGTGCTTGATGAAATTGATCTGCTGCGCCAGGTAGGCGTTCCAGAACTCCTCCCAGGTTTTGAAATTCCGGGGATCCCCGGTTTCCAGGCCGATCCTCTCATCGCCGTATTTTTTCATGCGGCCGTTGTAGAGGGTCATCTCCAGGGCGGCGGCGAAGTTGATGTAGGCGCAGCCGCTGGTGTAGGTGTCGCGGTTGGGCATGCGGGCCTCGGCGCAACCTGAAACCGCGTAGTCCAGCACCTCCTCGAAAGTGGCTCCCTTGGACAGGTAGAGCGGGATGACCTCCTCGTCGTTGATCAGTTTGGGGAACCCGGAGCCCTCCTTGATCGTCTCGGCCAGCTCCCAGAGTAAGCGCTCGGGGGAGCGGGAGTGGATCCGGGCAGCCAAGTCCGGGTAGTGCATCGGAAACTCACGCTTGGATTTCAGGAAGAGATAGCTCAATTCGTTGGTGGCGTCGCGGCCGTCCTTGGTCTGACCGCCGACGGTGACCGCTTCCCAGTGAGCGTAGCCCTCATTGAAGGCCCCGCCGGTGGGGGAGATGTAAAGGTCGATGAACTGGGCCATGGCGACCCACATGCACTCGAGCAGCTCGATGGCTTTCTCCTCGGTGAGGCGGCCTTCGTCCATGTCTTTTTTGAAATAGGGATAAAGGTACTGGTCCATGCGGCCGTTGGAGATGATCGTGCCGGTCTTCTGCTCGATGCGGGAGAACATCTGGGTGAACCACTGGGACTGCATGGCCTCGTGAAACGTTGTGGCCGGGTATTCGGGAACCCGCTCACAGATGCGGGCGATCTCGGCCAGCTCCGCTCGGCGCCGGGGGTCCTTTTCCGTGGCGGCCATCTCCGCGGCCAGACGGGCATGGCGCTTGGCCCACAGCACGATGGCGTCACACAGGATGACGATGGCCTCCAGAAACGGCCGCTTCTCGACGTTGTCCACCGGGCTGAACGGGTCAAGGGCCTGCAGGCGCTCCTCGGCCTCCTTGCGGATGCCCTTGAACCCCTTCTTTAACACCTTCTCGTAGTCGTGGACCCACTGGAGGCAGGATCGGAACGATGCCGTTTCATTGACGATGAAGCGTGACAAAAAAACATTGTCCGGATAATAGGTGAGCCTCAGCGTTTCCTCGGGCAGGGCCAGCGCCAGGTCCTCATGGAAGGTTTTGCCCTTCCAGTAGGGGGCGATTTCCTCGATGACGACCTGGGCGTCTTCGACAGAGATATCGGCCGGAGACTGAGTCCGCTCGGACAATTGTTCGACCGCCAGGTCGAGGAAGTCACCGTCCAGCTCCGGGTAGAGGATCCCGTAGCGGCCCTGCTGCCCCGAGCGGCCGACGAGAAGCTGATCTGCGTCGACGTGAACCGTGATGTTCTCGGCGATGTGCTTGAGGGCTTTGGCCCAGCGCAGCATCAGAAGCTGGCCTTCCGTCTGTTTCATCGATTCGGTGAAGTACTTGGCGCGCTCGACGTCGATCTTGGGGCGCTCTCCGTGGAAGCTTCTCAGGATTCGGAAAACCCGTTCCCGGCCCTTCTCATACTTCGATCCCTGGCCCAGCTGTTCTTCTTGGAGCCTGGCTTCTTGCGGGGACAACACTTCACAGCATTGCATGGCTATCTCCTTTTTCGGCAACATGTTATGCGTCGAGTGACCTGTTGCGACCGCCGGTTGTCCCAGGGGTCGCTGGAGTGTGGGGTAACGGTCAGCGCTGTTCAGGAACTGCGGCCAGATGGGTTCTCTACGCTACCCATGCTATCAAGAAAGGTTAAGCAATTCTCGTGCCTTTCCATAATTTACTTTCACCGTAAAATAAAAATACCCCGTGGGCGTCGTTCATGCGGATGATAAAAACTTTACCATTAAAATTCATATAGTTAAAATCTTAACTGACGCCAAGCAGGAACAGCCGCCGGATATCACCGGACAGTTGCAAAAACGCATAAAAAAGGATAGGACTGACGTCATTGATAGCTCCGGGGGCGAAATTGATGCAAAAATACAACTATCGTTGCAATTTTGCAAATCAATTAGGCTTTTTGGGGTCTCTGCGGAGCTTCTATATTGAGACATTGTTGTATCATTGATTTTTTTTGATCGAAAATGACGAATCATATATTTTTTTAACATAATGAAATTATTTTAATTTTAAATTTAATTCCCCCATTTTGGAATTGGCTGGTGGATGTGTCTCAAATTTTGGTGGTGGCGTGATAATTGCTTGGCCAGTTTTAGTGTCCACCCATAATCATGATCTTTGAGCCCATGCCGGCGTTCTCGCTCTTCGCAATCCTCGGCGCCGACGCACGCTATCCCGCCTTTGGGGGGACGGTGTGCGGAATTGCTGCGGCCTTGCCCGGGGCCGAAATCCATCATTTCTGGATGGACGCTATTTGACCCCTAACCGGTAGCACAACCATGATATGAAAGGAGGTTGCAATTATCCACGCACTCAACACGTCGGGGCAGGGGCGCTTTATGCCTCAATTTTAACCATCAGAGAGGGAGGAAGAAAGGCCATGAAAAAAAATAGTTGTGGGCTAATGGCTCTGGTTTTCTGTCTTGCCGGGTTGGGCGTTGCGGACGCCCAGCAGAAGTACGAGCTCAAAATTCAGGCGGCGGTACCCAGCTCCAGCATCTATTTCAAGCTGATCGAGCGCATGGGCGCCCGCATCGATGCCATGTCCGGGGGGCGGCTGAAGGTCGAAACTTTGCCCAACGGCGCCGTCGTCGGCGCGTTCGAAATTCTCGATGCTGTTCACAAGAACATCGTGAACGGCGGTTTCGCCTGGACCCATTACTGGTCCGGCAAGCATCCCGCCGGGCTGCTCTTCTCGGCCCCGACCGCTGGTTTAGGCGTGGGGCTGGACCAGACCAGCGTCATGTCCTGGATCTACGATGGCGAGGGCGATGCGCTCTACCAGAAATATTTCACCGAGGTGCTGAAGTACAACATCAGAGGTTTCCTCTGCATGCCCATGGGGCCTGAGCCTTACGGCTGGTTCTCGAAACCGGTGAGCTCGGTCGAAGACCTCAAAAAGATGAAGTTCCGCTCCCCCCCGGGCATTCCGGCCGAATCCTTCAAAGTGCTCGGCATCCCGACCGTTTCCATGCCCGGCGGTGAAATCGTCCCCTCGGCCCAGCGCGGGGTCATCGACGCGGCCGAGTGGATCAGCCCGGCGGACGACGCGGCCCTCGGGTTGAATACCGTCTGGAAGCACTATTACATCCAGGGGTTGCACCAGGCCATCTCCATCGGCGACATCTACGTCAACCTGGAGTGGTGGAACAAGCTGCCCAAGGACCTTCAAGCCATCTTCCAGGGCGGCATCATGAGCCTCATCTCCGACACGATGAACTGGAACGTGAGCCAGAACAGCAAGGCGCTCAAGAAATTCGTTCTGGACGACAAGGTCCAGATCCACGATACTCCGGCCGATTACTACCCGGCCTACATGGCGGCCGCCAAGCAGGTGATCGACAAGTATGCGCAGCAGGATGCCTTCTTCAAAAAGGTGCTCGACTCCATGGTCGACTGGGCCAATCTGACCGTGCCCTACCAGTCGCGGGCCAACGGCACTTACTTCAACATGGGGAAAACCGCCCTGGACAAGGGCATCACCGGGTACGAGAAGAAATAGCGACCCGGCGGGCCGGGGCATGAGCAATGCCCGGCCCGCTCCTTTCCTTATCACAGGCGGTGGCCATCATGGAGTCACGACCGGAAGTGGTCCCGGCAAGGCCGATGGGAGGTCTCCACAATGCCTCCCCTGCCGTTGCCAAGATCATTCGTTTTTTTGACCGCGTCAGCACCGTCAGCGGCAAAGCCGTCGGCTGGTTCATCCTGCCGATGTCCCTGAGCCTGGTCTATGAGGTCGTCGCGCGTTACGCCTTCAACGCCCCCACGATCTGGGCCTCGGATCTGAGCAACATGCTCTACGGGGCCTTTTTCATGCTCGGCTCGGCCTACGCCCTGCAGCGGCAGCAGCATATCCGAACCGATTTTCTCTACGGGAAATGGTCGATCCGGACCCGCGGAATCGTTGACTCCATCTGCTATGTCGGGCTGTACTTTCCGGCGCTCGGTTTCTTCCTGTGGGTCGGCACCGAGTTTGCCTACCGATCCGTACTTTTCAATGAGCGGATCGTCACCAGCCCCTGGATGCCGATCATCTGGCCGCTCAAAATCGCGATCCCGGTGTCGACCCTGCTCCTGCTCATGCAGGGGGTGTCCGAACTGCTGAAAAGCTTGCACGCCGCCCGGACGGGCGTCAGCCTTTACGAGGAAACGGCCGGGTCCGAGACATGAACAAGGGGACAAGCACATGAGTCCAGATATTTTGGGGTTGGTGGCGCTGGGGTCGCTCTTCATTCTCATCTTCGTGGGCTTTCCGATCGCCTTCACCCTCTTGTTTCTCGGGCTGGTGGTGGGCTACATCGGGATCGGTCCGGTGGTGTTCCACCTGATGACCCTTCAGGTCTACGCCATCATGAACGAGCAGGTCCTCTCGGCGGTGCCGTTTTTCCTGTTCATGGGATACATCCTCGAAAGCTCGGGCCTGATGGAGCGCCTCTTCAAGGCCTTTCAGATGCTGATGGCGCGCATCAGCGGATCGCTCTACATCGCCGTCACCGCCACGGCGACCATCTTTGCGGCGGCGACCGGCATCGTCGGCTCCTCGGTCACTCTGCTCGGGGTCATGGCCGCCCCCACCATGAAGCAGGGCGGCTACGATGTGAGGCTCTCGGCCGGCTGCATCACGGCCGGCGGCACCCTGGGCATTCTCATCCCGCCGAGCATCATGCTGGTGGTGATGGGCCCGGTGGTGGGGGTGCCGGTGACGGACCTGTTTGCTGCGGCGATCCTGCCCGGGGTGGTCCTGGCGAGCCTCTACATCGGCTACTGCCTGATTCGCTGTCTGATCAACCCAAAACTGGGACCGGCCCTGTCCCTGCAGCTCAGGGCACCCTCGGGGGCCTGGCTGGTAAAGGAGCTGATTCTCGGGGTGGCACCGGTCACCATCGTCATCCTCGCGACGCTCGGGACCATCATGTTCGGGCTGGCGACCCCCACCGAGGGGGCGGCCTGCGGTGCGGTGGGCGCCCTTGTACTCTCCCTCGCCTATCGGCGGATGACCTGGAACAACCTCCTGAATTCCTTCTATCGGACCGTGGAAATATCGGCCATGATCCTGCTGCTCTGCGCTGCGTCCAATTTTTTCGGCGCGGTTTTCTCGCGGCTTGGCTCCGCCACCATGCTGACCAATGTCCTGCTCGACATGCATCTCGACCCCATGCTCATGCTGGTGGCGATCATGGTGCTGATCTTCGTTCTGGGATGGCCGCTCGAATGGGTCCCGATCGTGTTGATCATCATCCCCATCATCATGCCGCTGGTGCGGGCTGAAGGCTACAACCTGGTCTGGTTCTGCACGCTGGTGGCGGTGACGCTTCAGACCGCGTGGCTCTCGCCCCCGGTGGCGCTCTCGGCCTACTTTCTGAAAGGGGTCGTCCCCGACTGGAGCTTGAAGGATATCTACATCGGGATGATCCAGTTCATGGGGCTGCAGGTGGTCGGCATGATCATCCTCCTGCTGTTTCCTCAGCTGGCGACCTGGCTTCCGATCGTTCTGCGACAGTGACGGCCGCCCGCAGCAGACCGATCGTTTCTCCCAAAGCGTCCCTTTCAAGCAGGCGCGCAGGGATTAGAGCGGCACCCGTCCCCCGTCCCTGTGCCCCGGCCCGGGGTTTCGGCCCTGCTGGTTTTGGCGGGCTTAAAATTGACAGCCATCGGGCCATTGCCTACCACCACCCAGGCCCGTTGCCGCGCGACTGATCAAGGCAGGGCCGCCTTTTAACGGGAAGAGGACCCAAAATGGAGAACGCACCCTCCCGGTCATTGGTGGAAAAAGAGATCGACAGCATCCTGGACGTGCTGAACGATGGGATCTACATCTCCGACCGGGACGGTACCACCCTCAAAGTCAACACCATGTACGAAAAACTCATCGGCCTCAAGAAAGAGGAGCTGGTGGGGCGCCGCGTACAGGACCTCGTGCGGGAGGGGGTGTTCGACATCGTGCTCAACCCCCAGATCGTCCAGACCGGCAAGCCGGCCACGCTGGTGCAGACCGGAAAAAGGGGCAACAAGCTGGTCTTGAGCGGCTATCCCATCCTCGACGAGAACGGCCAGGTGGCGTTGGTGGTCACGTTTGTGCGCGACGTGACCCTGATGAGCCAACTCCAGGAGCAGATCGCCGCGCAGAACAAGCTGCTGGAAAAGTTCCGCTCCAGCGTCCGGTACATGATCGAGGAGAACTTCCAGAAGTTCCCCATCGCCAGCTTCAAGAGCCGGGAAATGGCCAATCTGGCCAAGCTGATCGAGAAGATCGCCGTCACCGAGGCCACCGTCCTGATCCTGGGGGAAACCGGGGTCGGCAAGGAGTTCTTCGCGCGCGCCATCCACCGCGCCAGCCCCCGCGCGGACAAGACCTTCTTCAAACTCGACTGCACCACGATTCCCGAAAACCTCATCGAGTCCGAACTCTTCGGGTACGCCGGCGGTGCGTTTTCGGGGGCTCACGCCAAAGGCAAGCCCGGCCTTTTCGAAATGGCCGACCGCGGCACGCTCTTCCTGGACGAGATCGGCGAGCTGCCCTTCGCCATGCAGGCCAAGCTCTTGCGGGCGATTCAGGATCAGGAAATCACCCCCGTCGGCTCCACGCGGGTCCGGAAAGTGGACGTGCGCATCGTGGCCGCCACGAACCGCGAGCTGGAAAAGGAAGTGGAAAACGAGCGGTTCCGAAGCGATCTTTACTACCGGCTGCGGGTGGCGGTGGTGACCATCCCCCCCCTGCGCGAACGGCCCGATGACATCATGCCGCTCGCCGCCTATTTTCTGAAGAAGTACGCGGCCAAGTACAAGAAAGAGCTGCGGTTCGCCCCGGGCATCGAGGGGATGTTTCTCCGCCATCGCTGGCCCGGCAACATACGTGAGCTGGAAAACACGATCGAAAGCCTGGTGGTGACCTGCGAGCGCGGGGTGATCGAACCCGCCGATGTGGGCCAAAGCCTGCACCGGGAGTGCGTGGATCGTGCGCAAAGCCTCTACGAGCGACTGGACACGCAGGACCGTTCGCTTAAGGCGATCATGCACGAACTCGAGCGTGAAATCCTGACCGGTGCCTTGCAGGTACACGGCTCAATGGCGAAGGTCGCCGAGGCGTTCAAGGTCGACCGGTCGACGATTTTCCGCAAGATCAAGCGGGATACGCCCGGTTGAGCCTCACCCTCAACGTGGACGAAGGAGATGCCGGATGTCACTCATCACCATTACCCAGAATTTCGGCAGCGCGGCGGCCGCAATCGCCCGCAAGGTTGCCGACGCGCTTGGCTGGGAAGTTTTCGACGACCGCAAACTGCATGAGCTGATCACACGCGAGGGGATCTCGACGCGGGAGATTCATCAGCTCAGCGAAAAATCGCCCGGCTTTTGGGAGTTTTTTTACAAAAACCGGCCCCAGGTGTTTTTGAACGTGCTCGAATCGGTGGTCTACGAGGCGGCCAGGCGCGGCGACGGTGTGATCGTCGGCCACGGCAGCCAGATCCTGCTGAGGGACTTCGACTGCGCCCTGCACGTCAGGGTCTTCGACACTGAAAACCGGCGTGCCGAAAGGCTCGCCGCCGCTCAGGGGATCAGCCGGGAGTCGGCCTTGAAGCTGATTCGCCGGCACGACAAGGAGCAGGCCGGGTTTTTCAAGTTCGCCTTCCAGCTCGACCTTGACGACCCCGCGCTTTACGATCTCATCCTCCACACCCGCAAGCTGACGGTCGACACCGCCACCGAGCTGATCCTGGCCGCGGCTCGGTCGGAGGACATTCGCGCCTGCAGTCTGAACGCCCTGGAGGCCATGGAGCGGTTGGCCCTGGAGAAAAAAATTCAGGCGGCCCTCGTGGAGAACCGCATCGATGCCTGCACCATCCTTCTGGATGTCGCCGAGGGGGGAGTGGCCAGCATCGCCGGGGTCTGCCCCAACCTCGAGGACAAGAGGCGCATTGAAGACATCGTGAGCGGGGTGGCGGGGGTGTCCCAGGTCGTTTCGGCGGTGCAGGTGGTCAAGGGGTCGGTTTGACAAGATTGTGGCAAAACGGCGCCTTAGTCTCTTACCAATGAAATTGTGTGTGTTTTGTGTACAATATTTTTACACGCCCCAGCAAAACCAGACTGGCATTGTGTTTACAAAGATTTAAATTCTGTCCAACTTTTTAACTT
>JBFYWX010000500.1:0-3348 GCA_041310825.1 Desulfobacteraceae bacterium
GCGTCCCCGGCAGAAGCGAGATCGAGACCGAGATCAGCCCGATCAGGATCGAGATGCGCGCGCCGTAGATCACCCGGCTGAAGATGTCCCGGCCCAGGCTGTCGGTGCCGAAGAGGTGCTCTTCGCTCGGCCCCTTCAGTCGATCCAGGGGGGCGGGTTTTAGGGGGTCGTGCGGGGCGAGCGCCGGGCCGATGACGGCCACCAGCAGCACCAGGGCGATCAGGCCTACGCCGAATGTGGCACTGCGGCTACGCCAGAGCTCCTGGAAATGCTCTTTGAGGTGCATGGGAGTCATGGGCAGATGGTTTTTAGTTTTTAGTGTTTGGTGTTTGGTGTTTGGTGTTTGGCAACAAATTGGTGGCACAATGATACCAATCAACGCTCCAACCAGCTCAACATAGGTCCAACTAAACACCAAACACTAAAAACAAAACACCAATTCCTCATTTAACGCGGATCCTCGGGTCGAGCACCGCGTAGACCAGGTCGACGATCAGGTTGATGAAGGCCATCAGGCCGGCGAAAACGAGGATGCAGCCCTGCACGGCCGCGTAGTCCCGCGCCATGAGGGAGTCCACCACGTAACGGCCCAGGCCCGGCCAGGAAAAAATGGTTTCGGTCAACACGGCCCCGCCCAGGAGCAGCCCGAGGTTCAACCCCAGCACGGTCACGACCGGCAGGAAGGCATTGCGCAGGGCGTGGCGCAGGATGACCACCGCCTCCCCCATGCCCTTGGCGCGCGCCGTGCGCACGTAGTCTTTGTTGAGCACCTCGAGCATCGCGGAGCGGGTGATGCGGGCGACGATCGCCATGGGGATGGTCGCGAGCGTAAAGGCGGGCAGCACCAGGTGGTGCAGCGCATCGACAAAGCCCTCGAACTCGCCCGCCAGCAGGGTGTCCACCAGCATCAGCCCGGTGACCACCTCCGGCTCGCTGCCCATTCCGATCCGGCCCATCATGGGCATGACCGGAAACATGACGGCCAGAAAGTACATCAGCATGAGGCCCAGCCAGAAGATCGGCATGGAGACCCCGATCAGGGCCATGAACATCGAACCGTAGTCGAAGACGGAATACTGCCGTACCGAGGAGATCACGCCCGCCGCGATCCCCACCAGGGAGGCGATCAGCATGGCCGCCACCGCCAGCTCCAGGGTGGCCGCGAGGCGCACGCCGATCTCGGCGGCGACCGGCGCCCCGTTGCGCAGCGAGTGGCCGAGGTCGCCCTGGAGGATGTTCGTGAGGTAGATGCCGTATTGCACGGGGTAGGGGCGGTCGAGCCCCATGCGGGTGCGCAGCTCGGAGAGCTCGGCGGGGGAGGCGAACTCCCCCAGGAGCAGACGCGCCGGGTCTCCGGGAATCATCCTGAGCATCAGGAAGACCAGAACGGAGACCCCGAGCATGATCAGGGTGAGGTGGAAGAGGCGCTTGGCGATGTAGCCGATGGGCATATACGGACGGTTCACGGTTCACGGTTCAAGGTTCACGGTTGGAAAGACACCCGTTCAACCTTGAACCGTTGAACCGTTGAACCCTGTCATTAAAACCCAGCGGTCGTCACTTGTCTTTCCAGACCATCTGGAACGAGTTCAGCCCGTTCGGCCGCAGGGGCACGTCGTGGAGCTTCTTGCTGTAGCAGCGCACGACCTTGGTGTGGACCAGCGGCGCCCAGGGCGCTTCCGCATTGAAAATCTCCTGTGCCTTCAGGTAGATCTTGGTGCGCTCGGCCTTGCTGAAGGTCTTCTGACCCTTCAGGCAGAGCTCGGTGAACTCGGCGTTCTTCCAAATGGCCACGTTGGCGGCCCCGGGGGTCTTGGCCGTGTCGGCCGAGAGCAGACCGTAGAGGAAGTTGTCCGGGTCGGCGTTGCCGCCGAGCCACCCGAGCATGCACATCTCGTGCTCGCCGTTGGAGGTCTTGCTGAGGTAGGCGCCCCACTCGTGGCGCACGATCTTGGCTTTCACGCCCACCGCCGCGAAATAGGCCTGGATCAGCTCGGCGGTCTTGACCGGATCGGGCATATAGGCGCGGGAAACCGGCATGGCCCAAAGCTCGATCTCGGTGTTGAAATCGAACTTGGCCTCGGCCAGCATTTTTTTGGACTTGTCCGGGTTGTAGTCGTAAGGCTTGAGGGCGTCGTTGTGAGACCAGATGGAGGGCGGGAACGGGTTCTTGGCCGGAAGAGCGAGCCCGGCAAAAATGGTTTTGATCAAGGTCTCTCGGTCGATGGCGTGGCTCAGCGCCTGGCGCACCTTGGGGTCCTTCAGCCGCGGCTTTTCGGTGTTGAAGGCGAGATAGCCCACGTTGACGCTCGGCCGTTCGATGACCGCCAGCTTGGGATTCTTCTTGACCAGGGAGATCGAATCCGGGTCGAGGTCGTCGGCGATGTCGACCGTGCCGGACTGCAGCGCCATCAGGCGCGCCGAGGGCTCCGGGATGGACTTGAGCACAATGCGCTCCACCTTGGCCTTCTCACCCCAGTATTCGTTGTTGCACTCGAGCACGATCTGGTCGTCCTTGGTCCAGCTCTTGAACTTGAACGGGCCGGTGCCGACCGGGTGCATGCCGATCTTTTCCTTGTAGTCGGCCATGGCCTTGGGGGAGACGATCGGGCAGAGCCACAGCGCCAGATTGTTCAAGAGCGGCGCATACGGTTTCTCAGTGACCAGGGCGATGGTGTGCTCGTCGACGACGTTGATGTCCTTCACCGGCCCGAGCGACATGCTGACGTATTTCCACTGGCCGTAGCTGTTGAACGGGTGCTCCTTGAAAACGACTCGCGCAAACGAGTCATAGACCGCCTGGGCATTGAAGGGGTGGCCGTCGTGGAACTTGACTCCCTTGCGCAGCTTGAAGGTCCAGGTGCGGCCGTCCTCGGATATCTTCCAGGACTCGGCCAGCTGGGGTTCGACGTCCATGGAGTCTTTGCCGAAGATGACCAGGTTCTCGAGCACCTGGATCCCGGCTTTGATCGACTCGCCGTCCGTGGCCTGGGCCAAGTCCAATGAAACCGAGTCCCCGCCGCGGCCCCACACGAGGGTCCCGCCGCTCGCCTTCTCGGCGCACCAGCCGATAGTGGGCAGCAGGCATAGGAATAGAATCAATCCGAGCATGAGTTTACGCATACATCCTCCTCCTTTTTGTTTTTACCTTCTTGTGGGAGTGGCTCCCGGCCGTCGCAGCCGGAGCTGCTATGGCGGAGTCAGCTCCAGCCAGCCACGGTCCCAAAAACTTAAAAGATCGCGGCTGGAAGCCGCTCCCACAAAAAAAGGCATATGCTCTCTTAGCCTAAATCCGGCAGGCCTGCAATGGGCAGTGTTGGCGAGACAGCAGATTACCGCATAGATTGT
>JBFYWX010000510.1:0-3675 GCA_041310825.1 Desulfobacteraceae bacterium
GGCAGGCAGATCGGAGGCATGCATGATTCTTCCCCGCTTTGAGTTTCATGAACCCACCACCGTCGCCGAGGCCTGCGGCCTGATGGCGGAGTACCGGGGGCAGGCGCGCCCTCTGGCGGGAGGCACGGACCTCCTGGTGAGCATGAAAAAGAAACTGCTCCGCCCGCCGCATCTGGTATCGGTGAGGCGCATCCCTGAGCTTTCCCGGCTGGAAAGGGCGAACGGGGCGCTTTGGATCGGTGCCGGCGTCACGGTCACCGACATCGCCGCCTCGGATGCGGTCGCCAAGGCAGCAGGCGCTCTGGGGCAGGGCGCCCGTTCGTTGGGGACCCCTCTGATTCGAAACCTGGCCACCATCGGCGGCAACCTCGGTTCGGCCCGGCCGGCGGCCGACCTGCCGCCTTCGCTTCTCGTCTACGGCGCCGAGTTGGTTCTGACCTCCGCCGGCGGCGAACGCCGAATGCCCGCCGCGGCTTTTTTCAAGGGACCCGGTCTGACCGCCGCCCGCGAGGATGAACTCATCACCGGCATTGTCATCGAAATCCCCCAGGGGTATTTCGGCGCCGGCTATCTGAACCTCGGGGTCCGCAAGGCCCAGGACTGCAATATCGTCAACGCGGCCTCCTTCCTGGAGCTGGACGAAAAAGCCGAATGCATACGAACCGTGCGTATCGCGCTCGGGTCCGTCGGGCCGACGCCCTTGAGGGCGTGGAGCGGCGAAAGCGTACTTGTCGGCCAGAAACCCAGTGAGGCGCTTTTCGAACTGGCAGCGGATGCCGCTACGCGCGATTGCACCCCGATCCTGGACTTCCGGGGATCGGCCGGATACCGGCGCGCCATGGTGGGCGTGCTGACCCGCCGGACCCTGGCGATGGCCTTGGCTGACGCCCGAAGCAGAACATGAGGAGGAAGGCATGAAGAAATTGATCCGATTGACCGTGAACGACCGAGTGCATGAACTCGCCGTCGATGCGAACACCACGCTTGTCGATCTCCTGCGGTATCACATTGGACTGACGGGCACCAAGAAAGGATGCGACCTCGGCGACTGCGGCGCGTGCACCGTCCTCATGGACGGCAGGGCCGTCAATTCCTGTCTGGTCCTGGCGGTCCAGGCGAACGGCCGTACGGTTCAAACCATCGAAGGGCTGGAAACCGCCCAAGGGTTGCACCCCCTGCAGCAGGCCTTCATCGAGAAGGGTGCCATCCAGTGCGGCTTCTGCACCTCCGGTATGATCCTCTCGGCCAAAGAGCTCCTGGATCGAACCCCTCATCCGCAGGAGGCGCAGATCCGGAGCGCCATTTCAGGCAACCTCTGCCGCTGCACCGGGTACCAGAAGATCATCGAGGCCATCAAGGAGGTGGCACGCTGACGGAGCGTCGCCTGCAACCGGTTGCACCTCTCAACGAAGCAGAGATCCGTGAGTTCACGTAACAGCACGTCCCACTCCCACAACTTTTAAGCCCCGGAGAGGGTTTCGGAGGATTCCATGAGCGATTATCAGGTGGTCAACAGCCGCCTTCCCCGTTTGGACGCGCCCGCCAAGGCAACCGGTCGTGCGGTGTTTATCGACGACATCTCCTTCCCCGGCATGCTGCACGCCGCCCTGCTTCAGAGCCCGCTGCCGCACGCCCGCATTCGGGCGATGGATACCTCAAAAGCCGAACGCTTACCCGGGGTCAAGGCGGTGATCACGGCCAAGGATGCCGGGTTGGTGCGCTACGGAGTCAGCCCGGCCCGCTATGATGAAACCGTTTTCTGCCACGACCGGGTGCGCTATGTCGGCGACGAGATCGCCGCGGTGGCGGCCATCGACCAGGAGACCGCGGAGGAAGCCGTTGGCCTGATCAGCGTCGATTATGAGGAGCTGCCGGCGGTGCTGACCATCGAGGAGGCCATGGTCGAAGGCGCCCCGCAGCTGCACGCTGATTTTCCGCGCAATCTTTCCGCCGAGGTGCACCAGGAATTTGGCGACGTGGCCGAAGCACTGAAGGCCTGCGACCTCATCAAGACCACGACCTTCAAGAACAAACGCCAGGACGGCGCCTTTTTGGAGCCGCCCGGTTGCATCGCGGTCTTCGACCTGGACGGCCGCCTGACCCTGCACAGCTCGACGCAGGCGCCGCACTACGTGCAGCGTACGGTCGCCATGGTGCTGGGGCTTCCGGTCGGCAAGGTGCGTGTGGTCAAACCCTACGTCGGTGGCGGGTTCGGGATCAAAGCCGCTGCCAACACCGGCGAGCTGGCTGCCTGCCTGCTGGCGCGCAAGACCGGCAAGCCGGTCAAGTTCATTTACTCCCGCGAGCAGGTCTTCATGCTCTGCCGCGCCCGGCACCAGTTCGTGCACCGCATGACCACCGGCGTCAAAAAGGACGGCACCCTCATGGCCCTTCAGCATGAGTGCTACCTCGACGGCGGCGCCTATTCGAGCTTCGGGATCGCTACGGTCTACTATTCCGGGAGCCTTCTCGGAGGTCCTTACAAGCTGCCGCACATGAAGTACGACGGGTACCGTGTCTACACCAACAAGCCGACCTGCGGGGCCCAGCGCGGCCACGGCGGGGTGGCCGCCCGGGCGGCCTGGGAGCAGCAGCTGGACATGATCGCCGAGGAGCTCGGCATCGACCCGGTCGATTTGCGGCTGAGGAACATGATGCAGGCCGGGGACATGACCTGCAACGACCTCAACATGAGCAGCCTCGGCATGCAGGAGTGCATCGAGGCGGTGCGCGACGCCGCCGGGTGGAAATCCAAAAAGGGCAAGCTGCCCAAAGGCAAGGGCATCGGCATGGCCTGCGGGTTTTTCGTGTCCGGGGCCGGGTATCCCATCTACCGCTCCGACACCTACCACTGCACCGCCACCGTCAAGCTCGCCGAGGACGGCGGTACCGTTCAGCTCTACACGGCTTCGGCCGAGATCGGCCAGGGCTCGGACACCGCCTTCGGCATGATCACGGCCGAGGCCCTCGGGGTTCCTGTCGACAGCGTGCGCGTGTTTTCCGGGGATACGGACTTCGGCGTGGACCTGGGTGCCTATTCGAGCCGGCAGACCCTGATGACGGGGCACGCCGTCAAGGAGGCGGCGGAGGACGCCAAGCGCCAGGTGCTGGAGGTGCTTTCACACGAGTTGAATGTTCCGGCGGGGGAGCTCGACATCATCGCCGGCCGGGTCGTCTTCAAAAACGGGCCGGTTGATTTCAGCGCCCTGCGCACCCGCTACATCAAGGAGCACCGCGGCTGGGCCGACAACCCCGCCGATGCGCATCTGACCTTCCGCGAGGCGTCGCGCATCGCCTACCTGGCCAAAGGCACCATCGTCGGCACCGGCAAGTACAAGCCCCCCCCGCTGGGGGGCAAGTTCAAGGGGGCGGCGGTGGGCACCTCCCCCGCCTACGGCTGCTCGGCCCAGGTGGTGGAGGTGGAGGTCGACCTAGAGACCGGCAAGATCACGATCGAGAAGATGACCGACGCCCACGACTGCGGGCGGGCCATCAACCGCACCTCCGTCGAAGGCCAGATGGAAGGCTCGCTCGCCATGGGCATGGGCGAGGCCCTCTTCGAAGAGGTCAAGTTCGACGATCGCGGCCGCGTCATCAACTGCGACCTGGCCGAATACAAGCTGGTCACCGCACTGGACATGCCGCCGGTCGAGGCCATCATCGTCGAAAGCGATG
>JBFYWX010000518.1:0-8972 GCA_041310825.1 Desulfobacteraceae bacterium
ATAAGGTCTGCGGGCAAGCTGGATCGTGAACAAGCTGAAATCATAACACTTTTTGTTTTTAGGGCTCTTTACTGCCTACTTTGACGGTCAAAATCGAATTGCACGAAAATCGCTGTTAAAACAACCTGCTGAGAAATCGATTTCAAATCCCTCCGGCCCCCTTTTGCAAAGGGGGAAGAGAGGGCCGCCCGTTCCGCCCCGTTAAGAATTCCAAATTACATTAAAGAGATGGCGGCCGGAGTGCACTTTCCCCTTGACTCTTTAATGGTTTTAGCATTTAATGGAGCAAAGTGGCGTAAAGTGGCGGAGAATTGGCAGAGATGTTTCGCGGGAGTTCATTCCATACGATCGACGATAAGGGGCGGATCGTCATCCCGGCCCGGTTCCGGGAGCTTGCCCGCACCGATGAGGGCGACGGGCTCATGGTCTCGCGCATGGACAGCTGCCTTCTCGCCTACCCCTTCGCCGAGTGGCGCAAGATCGAGGAGCGCATCCTGCAGATGGCCGAGAAGAGCGAGACCATGCGCCGCTTTCGCCGGATCTTCATCGGCGGCGCCCACGAGTGTGCCTGCGACAAGCAGGACCGCATCCTCATCCCGCCCGTGCTGCGGCAGTACGCCGAATTGAACCGCGACATCGTCCTGGTCGGGGTGCTCGACCACTTTGAAGTCTGGTCCCGGGAGAACTTCGAAAAGGAGAGCCTGACGCTCGACCGCGAGCTCAAGAATCCCGAGGCCCGCAACGAAATCGCCAAGCTCGGGATTTAGGCCCATGGCGTACCGCCACGTCCCGGTCATGCGGCGTGAGGTCCTGGCGTATCTCGACTGCCGGCCGGGGAAGATCATCGTCGACGGAACGCTGGGCGGCGCGGGCCACGCCCGCGACATATGCGAGCGCATCGCCCCGGACGGGCGCTTGATCGGGATCGACCAGGACCCGGAGGCGATTGCCAACGCCCGGATCGTCCTCGCGCCCTTTGCGGAGCGGGTCCACCTGGTCCAGGAAAACTTTGCGAACACGGCGAAAGTCCTCTCCGGGCTCGGCATCGCCGGGGTCGACGGAATTCTCCTCGACTTAGGCCTCTCGCTGAACCAGATCGAGAACAGCGGCCGCGGGTTCAGCTTCCAGCGCGAGGAGCCGCTCGACATGCGCATGGACCCGCGCCTTGAGGAGAGCGCCGCGGACCTCGTCAACCGCCTGGACGAGCGGCAGCTCGCAGAGATTTTCCATCACTTCGGGGAAGAGCGCCATGCCCGCGGCATCTCCCGCCGACTAGTGGCCGAGCGCCGGCGCGGGCCCATCCGCACCAGCGCGGAGCTGGCCCGGATCGTGGGCGCCGGGCAGCCCCGGGGGAAGAGCGGCGGCCGGCGCATCCACCCGGCGACCCGGGTCTTCATGGCGCTGCGGATCGCCGTCAACCGGGAACTGGAGCGGCTGGAGGCCTTCTTCGATGCCCTCCCGGACATTCTGAACCCGGGCGGGCGGGTGTGCATCCTCGCCTTTCACTCGCTGGAGGACCGGATCGTGAAGCAGCGTTTGAAAGCCCTGTCGCAAGCCCCCCGCCACGACCCGTGGCCGGGGGAGCCCGCGAGCGGACCCGGGGGGATCCTCACTGTTTTGACGCGCAAGGTGGTCCGGCCCGGGCCCGATGAGATCGCCGCCAACCCCATGGCGCGCAGCACCAAGCTGCGCGCCGCGGAGCGCACCCGAGAGGGGGTTTCGATACCGCCGCGATGAGCACACCGCCCGCCAACGCCCGCCAGCGCAGTCCCCGCCGGGTCGCCCTGTGGCTGTCGCTCCTGCTCGTCTTCATCGCCGAGCTCCTATTGACGACCTGGGTGCGGGTCCAGTGCAACAACCTCGGCTATGAGATCGCCACCCTGAACCGTGAATCCCAGCGCCTGGTCGAGCTTCAGGACAACCTGCGGGTTGAGCTCGCCCGGTTGAAATCCCCCCAGCGCATCACCCGGATTGCACGCGAGATGGGCCTGACGGTGCCGGCCCCCGCGCAGGTGATGGTATTGCCCGGAGCGCCATGACAGCGAAATTCATCCGCCTGCGCATCCTGATCGTCGGCCTGGTCTTCACCGCCGGCTTTGCCGTGATCGGCGGCAAGGCCCTGATGCTGCAGATCACCCAGGGCTCCTGGCTCTCGCGCAAGGCCTCCGGTCAGGTCGAGGACGAGCTGCGTTCCGTCGGCAAGCGGGGCACGATCTTCGACCGCCGCGGCCGCGAGATGGCCGTGAGCGTCGATGTCACCTCCATCGCCGTGCGCCCCGCGCGGGTGAAGGACGTGCATGCCGATAGCCGGGAGCTGGCCGGCATCTTAAAGAGGCCCGCAGCCGAGATAAAGGCTAAGCTCACCACGCCCAAGCCCTTCGTGTGGGTCAAGCGCCAGGCCACCCCCAAAGAGGTCGCGGCGGTCCGCCAGCTGCGCGCCCCCGGCATCGAGTTCGTTTCCGAATCCAACCGGTTCTATCCCAACCGCACGCTCGCCGCCCACGTGCTCGGCTTTACCGGCATGGACGGGAAGGGCCTGGAGGGGGTCGAGTTCTTTTACGACCGCCACCTGCAGGGCATGGACACCAGCGTGCGCGGCCGGCGCGATGCCTTGGGCAACCGGTTCCAATCCGAGCCGGCGGCAGACGAGGACGCCAGCGGGAAAAACCTGGTGCTGACCCTCGATCAGGCGGTGCAGTTTGCGGCCGAAACGGCCCTGAGCGAGGCGGTCGGCGCCAGCCGGGCACGCTCCGGCATGGCGGTGGTGATGGAGCCGCAGACCGGGGCGATCCTGGCCCTGGCGCTCGCCCCGGCCTTCAACCCCAACGCCTACGAGGAGGTCAAAAAGCCCCTGTGGCGCAACCGGGCCGTCACCGACCCCTTCGAACCCGGCTCCACTCTTAAAATCTTCGTTGCCGCGGCGGCGCTGGAGCACACGAACCTCTCGCCGAAAACGACCTTCAACTGCGAAAACGGCGCCTACCGCATCGGCCGGCACACCGTGCACGACGTGCATCACTACGGCACGCTCACACTCCAGGAGATCATCAAATTATCGAGCAACATCGGCGCGGCCAAGATCGGCGAGCGGGTGGGGCCGGAGAAGCTGCACCAGACCCTCCGGGCCTTCGGCTTCGGGCAGAAATCGGGGATCGACAGCCCGGCGGAAACCGCGGGCCTGCTCATGCCCCCCCGCAGCTGGAAGGAGATCGACGTTGCCGCCATCTCCTTTGGCCACGGGGTGTCGGTGTCGGCCATTCAACTCATCAATGCGGTGTCGGCCATCGCCAACGACGGGGTCCTGATGAAGCCCCGCATCGTCAAGGCCGTCACCGACCGCCAGGGCCGGGTGCTGCAGCAGTACGAGCCGGAGGAGGTCCGCCGGGCCGTCTCCCGCGCGACCGCACGCACCCTCAAGGAGATCCTGCAGGCCGCGATGCAGCCCGGTGGCACCGGGGTCCAGGCCGCGCTCGAGGGCTACACCGCCTGCGGCAAGACCGGCACCGCCCGCAAGGTGGACGAAAACGGCCAGTATACGAACGACCGGCACCTCGCCTCCTTCGTCGGCTTTGCGCCGGCCGGTGAGCCCCGCGTCGCGGTCCTCGTGGTGATCGACGAGCCCAAGGGACAGATTACCGGCGGGGCGGTCGCAGCCCCGGTGTTCAGGAAAATCGCCCAGTCCGCCCTCAACATTCTGAATGTCCCGCCGCAGCCCGCGACGGAAAAGTTGAGGGTCGCCTGGGAGAGCGGAGGGCGGGGATGAAGCTGGCCCACCTGATCGCGGCGATCGAGCCGACCGCCGTGAGCGGACTCGCCGGCGAGGGGCCCGAGGTCGGCTCGCTCCATTACAGCTCGCGCACGGTGACGCCCGGGGGGATCTTCGTCGCGCTGCGCGGTCTCAAGGCCGACGGGCATGAGTTCGTCGGCGAGGCGCTCGCGCGCGGCGCCGTGGCCGTGGTGGCGGAGCGGGAAGTGGCGGCGGCGGTCCCGCGCATCATCGTTCCCAGCACGCGCCGGGCCCTGGCGGAACTCTCCGCCCGCTTCTACGGGGATCCCTCCGCAGCCTTGACCGTGACGGCCGTCACCGGCACGAACGGCAAGACCACCACCGCCTTCCTGATCGAGAGCATGCTCCAAGCGGCCGGACGCCGCACCGGCCTGATCGGCACGATCGAGACCCGCTATGCGGACCGCACCCGCCCGAGCCCGGTGACCACGCCCGAGTCCCTGGACCTGCAGCGGATCCTCTCGGAGATGCGCGCGGCCGGGACCACCCACGTCGTGCTGGAGGCCTCCTCGCACGCCATCGACCTCTTCCGGATCCACGCCTGCCGGATGGACGTGGCGGTCTTCACCAACCTGAGCCAGGACCACCTCGACTACCACGGGGACATGGCCGCCTACTGGGCGGCGAAGAAGCGGCTTTTCACCGAACACCTCGCCAGCGGGCCCAAGGCCGGCCGGGCGACGGCCGTCATCAACACCGCCAACGCCTACGGCCGCGAGTTGGCCGGGGAGCTCCAGGGCAAGGTGCTGCGGGTGGGAACCGCCCAGGGCGGGGCGGTGCAGGCGGCGGAAACGGCCTGCAGCCTGAACGGGGTCCGCGGCACGCTGATCCTCCCCGGCGGCCGCATCGCCTTCGACTCACCCCTGGTGGGCCGTCACAACATCGAGAACATCCTCTGCGCGGCCGGGGCGGCGGTGGCGCTCGAAATCCCGGCCGAGGCCATCCGCGCCGGCATCGCGGCCCTTGCCCATGTCCCCGGGCGCCTTGAGCAGGTCGGCCGCGGGAGCACCCGCCACGTCTTTGTGGATTACTCGCACACGCCGGATGCGCTTGAGAACACGCTCGCGGCCCTGAGGGCCATCGGCGCCCCGCGCATTATCTGCGTCTTCGGCTGCGGCGGGGACCGCGACCGCAAAAAGCGCCCGATCATGGGGGCGATCGCCGCCCGCCTGAGCGAGCTTGCCGTCGTGACCTCCGACAACCCGCGCTCGGAGCCTCCCGAGGCCATCATCGCGGAGATCGTTCCGGGCCTGCGCCGGGCGGGGGCCGTGGAATCCGACATGGAAGCAGCGGGCGGTGCCAAGCGCTTCATCGTCGAACCGGACCGGCGCCGCGCCATCGCGACCGCGCTCGCCGCAGCGCGCCCCGGGGACACCGTCCTGATCGCCGGTAAGGGGCACGAGACCTACCAGATCATCGGCCCGCAGACGATCCACTTCGACGACCGCGAGGAGGCCGCCGCCGCGCTAGAAAAGATAGAAGCGGGGGGCAGAGGGCATGGGGCATAGAGAGGCGTGTTAGCTGGCAGTGTTGGGCGTTCAGTGATTAGTTTTTGGTGTTTAGTGTTTGGTCGGGCGAAAACGAATCGATACCGATTCCGATACCGACCCCGACTGATTTTAAGTTCAGAGTCAGAGTACCGAGTCAGAGTTCCGAGCCAGGTTTGGTGGTGTTCTGTCTTTTTCTTTTTCTCGTTACTCGTTGCTCGTTACTCGTTACTTTTTTCTATTACTCCGACTCCGACTGTTTATTAAGCAAATCGCCACTTCTTTCAATTATAGGCATTATAGGCATTTTAGCGCATTTTAGGCATTTGGTTTTCACTCGTTACTCGTTGCTCGTTACTGAAATGCCCTGGACCCTCGCTGACATACTGGCCGCCACCGGCGGCGAATTGCTGTGGGGCTCCCCCCGCCAGGAGGCGAGCGGCATCTCGATCGACTCGCGCACGATCGCGGCGGGTGAGCTCTTCGTCGCCATCCGCGGGGAGGTGCACGACGGCCACCGCTTCATCCCCGAGGTGCTCGCGCGCGGAGCGGCGGGAGTCGTGATCGACCGGCGGCGACGGGACGCTCTCCCGGCCGGGGCGGGCGACCCGGGCCGGGCGGCCTGCGTGGCGGTGACGGACACGACCCGCGCCCTGGGCGATCTGGCCTGCTTCCATCGCCGCCGCATGCCGGCCCGGGTGATCGCGATCACGGGCTCGAACGGGAAGACCAGCACGCGCCGGATGACGGCGGCCGTGGTCTCCCGGCGCTTCCGGACGCTCGAAGCGGACAAGAATCTCAACAACCAGATCGGCCTCCCCCTGACGCTGTTCAGGCTGGCCCCCGAGCACGAGTGGGCGGTGCTCGAGCTCGGCACCAACCGGCCCGGTGAAATCGCGCGCCTGGCGGAGATCGCGACACCCGACATCGGCCTCATCACCAATATCGGCCCGGCCCACCTGGAAGGACTGGGCTCGCTCGAGGGGGTCTTCGCCGAAAAGTCCGCCCTGCTGCGCGGGCTTGCGCCGGGCGGGCGGGCGGTTCTGAACGCGGACGACCTGCGGCTCGGCGGCCTGCTGACGGAGATGGGCGCAGCGGCGGTCGGCTTCGGCCTGGCACCGGCGGCGGCCGTGCGCGCGGCCGGAGTTCGCCACACCGCCGCCGGGATCGACTTCGAGCTTATCCTGCCGGCCGAGACGACGGCCGTCCATCTCGCAACCCACGGGCGGTTCATGGTGGCGAACGCCCTCGCGGCGGCGGCGGCGGGCGTGCTGCTCGGCCTGCCGGCCGTTGAGATCGCGGCGGGGCTGGCGCGTTTCACCCCCGTGGCCGGCCGGCTCGATGTGAGCGAGCCGGGCGGCGGGATCGGCCTGATCGACGACACCTACAACGCCAACCCGGCCTCCCTGCAAGGCGCCCTGGAGGTGCTGGCATCCCTGCGGGCAGGACACCGCGCCATCTTAGCCGTGGCCGACATGCGCGAGCTCGGGGCCGGCGCCGCGGCCATGCACCGTGAGATGGGGCGACTCGCCGCCGCGGCCGGGATGGACAGGCTCTTCGTCTGCGGGGATTTCAGCGCCGCGGTCGCCGCCGGGGCATGCGCGGCCGGGATGCCGGCTGCCGCCGTCACCACCGGCACGCGGGCGGAGATTCTGGCGGCGCTCCTCGCCGAGCTCACACCCGGCGACTGGGTCCTGGTCAAGGGCTCGCGCGCCATGGGCATGGAACACGTCATCCGTGGCATCCGGCAATGGGCCGCCGACCGCACACGCGCCCGCAACGAACACCCGCTGAGGCGATAAGCCATGCTCTACCACCTGCTCTATCCCCTCCACACGGTCTTTTCGGCCCTGAACGTGTTCCGCTACATCACGTTCCGGACCATCTATGCCGCTCTGACGGCCTTTTTCATCTGCTACCTGCTGGGGCCCTGGGTGATCCGGCAGCTATCGCAGTCCCAGATCGGCCAGTACATCCGCACCGACGGCCCGCAGAGCCACCTCGGCAAGGCCGGCACGCCGACCATGGGCGGAATCCTGATCGTGGGGGCGATCGCCCTCTCCACCCTGATGTGGGCCGATCTGACCAACCCCTTCATCTGGATCGTTTTGATGGTGCTGCTCGGCTTCGGTGCCATCGGCTTCGTGGACGACTACCTGATGCAGGTCAAGAAGCAGAGCAAGGGGCTCACCGTCCGCGGCAAGCTCCTGCTGCAGACCCTCCTGGGTACGGCCGCCGGGACGCTGGTCTTCCTGGTCCCGAACTTCTCCACCGAGGTGACCATCCCTTTCTTCAAGACCGTCTCCCCCGAGCTCGGCTGGGGCTACATCCTCTTTGCCGTGTTCGTGATCGTCGGCGCCTCCAACGCCGTCAACTTGACCGACGGCCTGGACGGGCTCGCCATCGGGCCGGTCATCATCGCCGGCGCCACCTACATGATCTTCGCCTACATCGCCGGACACGTGAGGATCGCGAACTACCTCCAGATCCCCTATGTCCCCGGCTGCGGCGAAATCACGATCTTCTGCGGCGCCATGGCAGGGGCCGGGCTGGGGTTTTTGTGGTTCAACGCCTATCCGGCCGAGGTTTTCATGGGCGACACGGGATCGCTCGCGCTCGGGGCCGCCCTGGGGGCGATCGCCGTGATCACCAAGCAGGAAATCCTCCTCGCTCTGGTGGGGGGGCTCTTCGTCATCGAAGCCCTCTCGGTCATCTTCCAGGTGGGGTTTTTCAAGATGACGCACGGGCGGCGGATCTTCCGCATGGCGCCCCTGCATCATCACTTCGAGCTGAAAGGCTGGACCGAGCCTAAGGTCATCGTGCGCTTCTGGATCATCGCCATCGCCCTGGCGCTTTTGGCCATGAGCACCCTGAAGCTGAGATAGACCGGTGTGCGTCCCGCCGGCTTCGACGCGGGTCCGGAGACCGCCCTCCCTCGGACCCGGCCGAAGCCGGCCGGAGCCGCCTCCGGCAAGAGACGGAATGCAGATCGCCGACACCCATAGTCTCGTCGTGGGGCTGGCCCGCACCGGGCTTGCCACCGCACGCTTTCTCCACCGCCGGGGCGCGATCGTGCGCGCCACCGACAGCGCCGCGGCCGACCGGCTCGGCACCGCCGTCGCCGAGCTCGCCGCCCTCGGCATCGCACTCGAGCTGGGCGGGCACCGCACCGAGAGCTTTCTCTCGGCCGAGCTGATCGTGGTCAGCCCGGGGGTCCCGCTCGGCATCGCGCCGCTGGCGGCCGCACGCGCCCGCGGGGTGCCGGTGATCGCCGAGATCGAGCTCGCCGGCCGCTTCATCCACGAACCGATCGTGGCCGTCACCGGGACCAACGGCAAGACCACCGTGACCGAGTTGATCGGGCGGATGCTCGCCGCCTCCGGGCGCCGCGTCTTCGTCGGAGGGAACATCGGCCGGCCCCTGATCGGTTATGTCGACGAGGGCGCCCCGGCCGATGTGGTCGTGGCGGAGATCAGCAGTTTTCAGCTCGACGCCGCCGAAACCTTCCGGCCGGCCGTGGGGGTCCTGCTCAACATCAGCGACGACCACCTCGACCGCTACCCGGGGCTGGAAGCCTACGCCCGCTCGAAGATGCGCCTCTTGGAAAACCAGACGGCGGAAGATGCCGCCGTACTGAACGCGGGGGACCCGATCATCCGCCGGCTGGCGACAGGCGTGCGCAGCCGCAAGCTCCTCTA
>JBFYWX010000521.1:0-4844 GCA_041310825.1 Desulfobacteraceae bacterium
AGTAGCCGGCCACCGGCTGGACGATGAACATGAGAAACCGGCTGACCCCTGCCAGCAGCCCCACCTGGGCCAGCGACAGGGAGAAGGTGTCGGCGAAGACCGGCAGGAGCGGGTTGATGAAGGAGGCGTAGAGGTCGCCCGTAAAATGCACGAGGGTCAGTGCAAAAATGACCCGGACATTGGCCTTGGCATGATTGGTCACGAGCGTGTCCTATCGCGTTGTCGCTTGCGATCGACGACTGAGCGCGATGCCCTGTAACAGGATTACCCGGAGGGGTCAAGGTGAAGGGGCTCTGATTGACGAAACCGGGTTTTGAATTTACCTTGGAACCGAGATGCCATTTCTGCAAACAAGGCCCCACCGGCCCCAGGCGGCCGCGGAAACTCTTTGTAAGCCACCCTAGCAAAAGGACGGCTGCCATGAGCTCAGTGCTTGCCCGGCTGGAGCTGCTTGCAGAACAGCAGGGCGCCGGCGCCGGCGCGGTGCTTCACTGCCGGGGGGCGGTCCTGAAAGCGGTCTCCCCCATCGACCTGCAGACCATCGGCCGGATCCGCACGGCCAGTGCGGGGGACTATGAAACCGTGCTGGGTAAAGCCGCGGCCGCCTTCGCCGCCTGGTCGGCGGTTCCCGCCCCGAAGCGCGGGGAGATCGTGCGCCGGATCGGCGGTGTGCTGCGCGAGCGCAAGCAGGACCTGGCCGAGGTCATCAGCCTCGAAACCGGCAAGATCCGCTCCGAGGCGGAGGGCGAGGTCCAGGAGATGATCGACATGGCCGACTTCGCCGTCGGCCAGTCGCGCATGCTCTACGGGTTGACCATGCCGAGCGAGCGTCCCGGACACCGGCTCTACGAGCAGTGGCTCCCGCTCGGGCCCATCGGCGTGATCACGGCCTTCAATTTCCCGCTGGCGGTCTGGGCCTGGAACGCCTGGATTGCGCTTGTCTGCGGGAACACGGTGGTCTGGAAGCCCTCCTCGAAAGCGGCGCTTTCGGCCGTCGCCGCCCTGAAGCTGATCTGGCCGGTTCTGAACCAAAGCGGCCTCCCGGAGGGTCTCCTCGGCCTGGTGATCGGGGATCGGGCCACGGTCGGGGAGCGGCTGATCAACGACCGGCGCCTGGCTCTTATCTCGGCCACGGGCAGCGTCGCCATGGGGCGGCAGGTGGCGCAGGCGGTGTCGGCGCGGCTGGGCCGCACCGTTTTAGAGCTCGGGGGCAACAACGCCGTCATCGTCAGCCCCAGTGCGGACCTCGATCTGGCGGTGCGGGCGGTCGTCTTCGGCGCCGTCGGCACCGCCGGCCAGCGCTGCACCACCACCCGGCGCGCCATCGTGCACCAGGCCATTTACCGCCGTTTTTGCGACGCTCTGATCGCGGCCTATCGGCGGATTCGGATCGGAAACCCCCTCGAAGCCGGTATCCACATGGGGCCCTTGATCGATCGGGCGGCGGTCGGTGCCATGCAGAACGCCCTCGCGCAGCTCAAAGAGCAGGGCGGCCGGATCCTCTATGGCGGAGAGATCCTCTCCGCTGGGAGCTTCGCCGCCGGCACCTATGTCACCCCCTGCCTCGCGCAGGCCGGCCCCGATCTGCCGATCGTGCACGCGGAGACCTTTGCACCGATTCTCTACCTGATCCGCTATGCCGCCATCGAGGACGCCATCGTCTACCAGAACGCCGTCCCGCAGGGGCTCTCCTCGGCCATCTTCACGAACGACCACCGGGAGGCGGAGTTGTTTCTCAGCCATCAGGGGAGCGACTGCGGCATGGCGAACGTCAACAGCGGCACCTCGGGGGCTGAAATCGGCGGGGCCTTCGGCGGCGAGAAGGAGACCGGGGGCGGGCGCGAGGCCGGCTCCGATGCCTGGAAGGCCTACATGCGGCGCCAGACCTGCACCATCAACTGGTCGCGGGAGCTGCCGCTCGCCCAGGGGATCGAGTTCGGGATAATCTGACGATGAGTCGTTCCGCCCATTGTCCGGGGGCGGTGTGAGCACCCGGTGCGCAATGACGACCCCGAAGACACATTCCGTCGGCCGCGGTTTCATCCTGCCGCTCGTGGCGGCCTTTATCCTGGGGCATTGCACCTTTTCGGCCGCCGGGGAGGCGGGCGAGGGGACAGGCCAGTCGGATCCTGGGGCCGGTGGTCAGGTCTTCATCTACCACCTCAAGCCGGAGCCGCGGGGCGGCAGGGCCTACAAACTCGTTTACCATGTCCCGGTGGCGCTCGAGGTCTACTGGCGGTTCAAGACGGATTTCGAAAGCGATTTTTTAGTGAGCCACAAGTACATCCGGGAGCACCGGTTGATTTCAAGGAGCGCTGCGACGGTCTTGACCGAAAACAAGTATGCCAACGGCCCGGATACAACTTTCAGGTGGCGGACGACGGTCTCCGCAGACGATCATCGTCTGAGCTTCGCCCTGACCAACCCCGAAGAGTGCGGGCAGCGATTTCATTATGGGTACATCCAGATCGAACCCCGCGGGGGCAAGACCCGTGTCACGCAGGTGGCCTATTTCGATTTTTGGGGGGTATCGCTGTGGGCGCAATATCCCTGGGGCGGGGGGATGCGGGATTTCCTCTCCTACACCGCCAAATGGGAGCAGGAGGCCGCGTTGCGCTTGGAGGGGCGCTACACCGTCGAGAAAACCCGATAATCAGCCGGGGGTGAGGTGTGAGGATGCTCATACGCCACAGATCGCTTCTGCACGCCGCAGCGGGGCTGCTGCTCCTGATGCTTTTGGCCCACGGCTGTGCCATCGTGCCCGGCCCGACCCGGTCGGTGCACGTGGGGGCGGGCGATGAGCTGGGGGGGTGTGCGGATCTCTTCGCAGCGCTCGACCGCCGCGTTACCCGGGCCCAGGTGGCAGACTCGGGGGCCTTCCGGGTCGAGGGCCACCCCTACCTGCGGGTAAATCGTTTCCTGGCATCGTTTCGAGAGGAGGCCCTCGCGCCCGAGGCCTTCAGCGCCTGGATCGACCGTCTGCAGGCCTTGGACCAGGAGGCCCGCCGCTTGGAGCTGGCCAACTTGCCGCCGGCGAACGCGTCTGCTGCCGGGCCCGCACAGCATCCCAGGGGGGCTGAGGCCATGATTGCCGCCTGCGGCGACCGGTTGAGGGCGGCGGACTTCGCGGCGGCCGAACGGCGGGCGGCTTTGCGGGCGGAGCTCGCCGTTCCCGGTGAGTATCTGACCCACTGGCAACTTATCGGCATCTACCCGCTCACGCGCCTGTTCGTCTCCGCCGGGGTCTCCCGGTGGCATGCCGCGGCGGCCAGGAATTTTTCGACCGACCCGCCGGCCGGCTGGCGGAGCACGCGCTACGTGCCTGAGACGGTTCATGACCGATCGAGCCTCCTCGTGGCCATCGCCGAGAGCTCCCGGGATGCCCTGGGGATACCCACTTACTCTGCTCAAGCCCGGGATGCGCTCTTCCGGGCGCATGCGCCGGTTTGGGAAGTCCAGACCGAGGGGGAGTTCGACCGCATCGGGGCCCCGGCTTGGGACAAAGAAGGCAGGCTCTATGTCGATACCGGGCGGCCGCAGGTCTACACGCTCCTGTCGTTTACGCGCTTCGAGGGCGAAGTGCTCACCCAGCTCGGTTATGTCATCTGGTTTGCTTCCCGGCCCAAGTCGCACGCACTGGATATTTACGGCGGGTTTCTCGACGGGGTGAACTTTCGCGTGACCCTGGGTCGCGACGGGGAGCCGCTGCTCTACGAAACCATCCACAACTGCGGGTGCTACTATGCCGCCTATCCCACCCACCGGCTGAGCGTCCGGGAAAAGATAGACCATGCGGAGCCGCCGCTGATATTCGCGGCGCCCCGACCGACTTCTTCTTCCGAGTGTCTGGCGGTGGCCATGGAGAGCCGGACCCATTTTGTGCGCCACCTATACCCGCCGGCGTGCTCCGCGCCGAAGGACGCCGTCACCTACCGGATGGCGGACTACAACGAACTCCGCAGCCTTGCGCTTCCCACCGGCGGGCGGCGCAGCATGTTCGGGTCGGACGGCCTGGTGGCGGGCAGCGAACGGTTGGAGCGTTTCATCCTCTGGCCGACCGGCGTGGTCTCCCCCGGGGCCATGCGCCAGTCCGGGCGGCACGCGGTCGCCTTCGTGGGCAGGCGCCATTTCGATGACCCCTTTGTCCTGGAGACGATGTTCATCATGAACAAGCACCGATGAGCCGTCCTCGCCCCCACAAGTTGCGGGAGCGGGGCGGGGTGAGGGGAATCAGTATCCCGGAGGATAGGCTGGCGACCGCTATTGTACATTGCCACCACGATCGGGCTTCTCATCGCAACGCAGACGGACGCCAATTTGAATATATTGGATTTTAAAGCTTACCCTTGATTTTTTGGCAATTGCGATTATCTTATCTGTTATACGCAACGGACCACCCGGCTTCAACAATCTCAGAATGAACCTTGGGTGAGGGTATCCACCATAAGGTTACGCTACTCAAAGGAAGATCGGTGCGGCCTTGCGTGATGTCTCTCGAATACGCGTGCATCTTTTCGAACCTTCGTCCCCAGTCGGGGGTGACGGAACGGAAATAACGGTACTTCGAGAACATCGTTTCAAAAGGCAGACCTGAGTAAGGTCCTGCCTTTTCCTTTTCGTACGTCCGGCCACGGTCACGATCGCCAAAACTTCAGTTTATTAACGGTTTCAGGATTGGACGGACACCTGTCTCAGTCTCCCTTACCCTCTCCCCATGAGCTGTGGGAGAGGGTAAGGGGTGGGGGGGATAGTCGAAGTCCGGACTATTTTGAGACCCCAACCCGGACAAGCCGGAACCAAAAAAGTTAAAAAGTTGGACAGAATTTAAATCTTTGTAAACACAA
>JBFYWX010000531.1:0-6245 GCA_041310825.1 Desulfobacteraceae bacterium
ACCAAACACCAATAACCAAAGAAAGCCCTCAGCCGCGGTGGTAGACCCGCGCGACGCGGGCGGTGAGGTCGCAGACGATTTCGTAGTTGATGGTGCCGAGGGCGGCGGCGATCTCGTCCGCCGGTATCACCTCCGGCCCCTGGCGCCCGAAAATGACGACCTCCTCCCCGACCCGGACATCCGGGACCCCTCCGACGTCGAGCATGGTCAAGTCCATGCAGACCCGGCCGACGACCGGGACCCGCCGTCCCCCGACCAGCATCACCCCGCGCGCGGAGAGCTGCCGGCGGTAGCCGTCGGCGTAGCCGGCCGGGATGGTCGCGATCCGGGTGGGGGCCGGGGTGCGGTAGGTCATGCCGTAGCTGACGGTGGTGCCGGCCGGGACCGTTTTCAGATGGATGATGCGGGTCTTGAGCGCCATGGCCGGTCTGAGGCTGACGGCGGAGAGGTCTATCTCCGCCGAAGGCCTTAGCCCGTAGAGGGCGATCCCGGGGCGCACGAGGTCGAGATGGGCGTGCGGCAGGGCGATGAGTCCGGCGCTGTTGGCGGCATGCCGGATTTTGAATTCGAGTCCGCGGGCCTTGAGGGCTGAGACCACCTCGAGAAAACGCGCCAGCTGCTCTTCGGCGGAGGACAGGTCGGCGCTGTCGGCGGCGGCGAAGTGGGTGAAGATGGCCTCGAGCTCGAGACCGGGCAGCCGGGCGATGGCGGTGGCCTCGCGGACGAGCTCCTCCCCCACGGGGTCGCCGGGGCCGTGCCCGCTCAAGGCCGCCGGCACCAGGCCGAGCCGGCCCATGCCCGTGTCCACCTTGAGATGGACCCGGATGCGCCGGCCCCGCGCGGCCGCCGCCGCCGAATAGGCCTCGGCGGCGGGCAGGGCGTAGACCGACTGGCGCAGGTCGAAGTCGGCGAGCTCGCCGGCCGCGGCGGGCGGGGTGAAGCCGAAAACTAAAATCGGCGCGTCGAGCCCGGCCCGGCGCAGGGACACCCCTTCGGCCAGCCGCGCCACCCCGAGCCACTCGGCCCCGTTCGCGAGCGCCGTGCGGGCGACCTCCGGCGCGCCGTGCCCGTAGCCGTCGGCCTTGACCACGGCCATGAGCCGGGCGGCGGGGGACGCGATGCGCCTGAGCTCCGCGACGTTGTGCCCGACGGCCGTAAGATCCACTTCCGCCCAGATCAGGTGCGACTCCATCACATCTATCGCCTATTCGACCCCCTCACCCCGACCCTCTCTCGCACGAAGTGGGAGAGGGAGTCCGGGCAACGGATCGATTGAATTTTTCACCGTGCGCCGTGCACCGTAAGCCGTGCGCCATCCTTAAATCCAATAATCCCAACAGACCCAACAGACTCAACAGACTCTATCTCTCCTTCAGCGCCCGAAAGCTCTCCTTCGCATGGTACGAGCTGCGCACGAAGGGGCCGCTCGCGACTTCGGAAAACCCCATCGCGAGCGCGGCCGCGCGCCATTCCTCGAACTCCGCGGGTGTCACGTAGGCCGCCACCGGCAGGTGCTGCGGGGAGGGCTGAAGGTATTGGCCGAGGGTCAGGATCCGGCAGCCGGCCGCGCGCAGGTCCTGGAGCGTCTGTCGGACCTCATCCGGCTCCTCGCCCAGGCCGAGCATCAGGCCCGATTTGGTCGGGATCCCCGGGGCCATCTCGCCGGCGCGTGCGAGGAACTCGAGCGAGCGGCGGTAGTCGGCCTGGGGCCGGACGCGCGGGTAAAGCCGCGGCACGCTTTCGATGTTGTGGTTCAGGACATTGGGCTGCGCCGCGAGCACGGCCGCCAGGGCCTCCCCGTCCCCCTGGAGATCGGGGATCAGCACTTCGATCTCGGCCGCCGGGGTGCGGCGGCGGATCGCGCGGATCGTGGCCGCGAAGTGGGCCGCGCCGCCGTCGGCGAGGTCATCGCGGGTCACCGAGGTGACCACGACGTAGCCGAGCCCCATGCGGGCCGCCGCCTCGGCCACCCGCTCCGGCTCGCCCGGGTCGATGGGTTCGGGGCGGCCGGTTGCCACGGAGCAGAAGCCGCAGTTGCGCGTGCAGCGCCCGCCCATGATCAGGAAGGTCGCCGTGCGGTGCGAAAAGCACTCCCAGATGTTCGGGCACTTGGCCTCCTGGCAGACGGTGCGAAGGCGCCCGCTGTCGATCAGCTCCTGGACCTGGTGGAAGGCCTCACCCGTGGGCAGCCGGCGCTTGAGCCACTCCGGCTTGCGATGGAGGGCGGCGGGGGTTGCGACGGGACCGCTCACGCGTGCCCCCCCTTCTGCGCGCCACCGGGAGGGTGCGCCTGCAAGAGCCGCTGCGGCGGGGTGATCTCGAGCCGCACCCCGAAGACCTCCGCCATGTGACGGACGGCGGCGCGGGCCGCATCGGCGAGAGTGACATCTTCCCCCGCCTCGGCGCGGATCGAGGTCACCCCGACGCCCGCCAGGCCGCAGGGCTGGATCCAGCCGAAGGGCGTGAGGTCCGGGTCCACGTTGAGCGCCATGCCGTGGAAGCTCACCCCGCGGCGCACGGCGATTCCGATGGCGCCGATCTTTTTCAGACCGACCCACACCCCGCGGTTCAGCGGGTTTCTCTCGGCGCGGACGCCACACCCGGCGCAGGTGCGGATCATCACCTCCTCGAGCCGGTCGACCAGGTCCACGACCCCGAGGCCCGCCTCCGGCAGGTGGACGATCGGGTAGACCACGAGCTGGCCCGGGCCGTGGTAGGTGATGTTGCCTCCGCGCTCGACCTGGATGAGAGGGATCCCGGAGCGCTTCAAGTGTGCCTCGGGCACGAGGAGGTTGTCGCGCCCCCCGCGTTTTCCCAGCGTGAAGACCGGCGGGTGCTCGAGAACGAGGACAAGGTCGTGGGCGAGCCGGCCCTCCGCGCGTGCCTCCATCAGCCGGGTCTGGAGCGCCCAGGCATCTTCGTAGGGCACCCGGCCGAGTTCGGCGACCTGCCAGACAGACTCGGCCGCTGTGCGCATGGCAATTGGTTTCATGCTGTTAGCGTCACTCGTTGCTCGTTACCCGTTACTCGTTACTCGTTACTACCCCCTCACCCCGTCAGCTTCGGCTTGCGTGCCGCGGCGGTTTCGTCCAGCCGACGGCGGCGGCAGCGGGTGGGGGCCTGGTGCAGGGTGTCGGGCGCCGCAGCGGCTTCTCCGGCGATGGCCTGCATGGCCGCGATGAAGCTGTCCAGGGTCTCCTTGGGCTCGGTCTCGGTGGGCTCGATCATGATGGCCCCGGGCACCACGAGCGGGAAGTAGACCGTGGGCGGGTGAAAGCCGTAGTCCATCAGGCGCTTGGCGATGTCGAGCGTCGCCACCTTGTGGGCCTGCTGGCGCTTGTCCGTGAAGACGCACTCGTGCATGCAGGGCCGGTCGAAGGGCAGGTGGAAGGTCCCCTTCAGCCGCTCCTTGATGTAGTTGGCCGCGAGCACGGCGAGATCGCTTGCACGCGCGAGGTTCTCGGCGCCCAGGCTGAGGATGTAGCTGTAAGCGCGGATGAGAATGCCCATGTTCCCCCAGAAGGCCTGGAGCTTGCCGATCGAAAGGGGGTAATCCTCGGACCAGCTGTAGGCGCCGTCGGCATAGCGCACCCGCGGAACGGGCAGATACGGCTCCAGGCTCCGGGTCACGCACACCGGCCCCGCGCCCGGTCCGCCCCCGCCGTGGGGGGTGGAGAAGGTCTTGTGGAGGTTCAGGTGCAGGACATCCACGCCGATCTCGCCCATGTGCACCCGGCCGAGGATGGCGTTCATGTTGGCCCCGTCGCCGTAGACGAGACCGCCCTTCGCGTGCACGATTTCCGCGACCGCGCGGATATTCTCCTCGAAAAGCCCCAAGGTGTTCGGGTTGGTCACCATGATGCCGGCCGTCTCCTCGTCCATCACGGCCGCGACCGCCTCCGGGGAAAGAACCCCGCGGTCGTTCGAGGCGACGGGGACAGCCCGGTAGCCGCAGAGCGCGGCCGAGGCCGGGTTGGTGCCGTGGGCCGTGTCGGGCACGATGATCTTCGATCGCGGCCGGCCCTGCCGGCGGTGGTGGGCGTGGAAGATCAGCATGCCGGTGAGCTCCCCCTGAGCCCCGGCCCCGGGCTGGAGTGTGACCGCGTCCATCCCGGTGATCTCGGCGAGCAGGCACTCGAGGGCCGCCATCAGCTCGAGCGCCCCCTGGCAGAGGGCGGCCGGCAGCAGCGGGTGGGCGCCGGCAAAGCCGGGGCGGGAGGCCTGGCGCTCGTTGGTCTTGGGGTTGTACTTCATGGTGCAGGAACCGAGCGGGTAGAAGCCGGAGTCGACCGAGAAGTTCCACTGCGACAGGCGGATGTAGTGGCGCACGACCTCGGCCTCGCTCAGGTCCGGGAAGTCCGGCCCCTCGCCGGAGTGATCCGGGGGCACCACGGCCCGTGGTACGTCCGGTCGTGGGATCGAAAACCCCGAGCGACCCTTGCGGCCCTGCTCCCAGAGCAGGGGTTCGTTCAGGATCAGGCCCGTTGCGCCGGGAAATTCCGTCATGACTGCACCTCCCTCACCAGGGTGTCGAGCTCCTCGCGGGGCATGGTTTCGGTGACCCCGAACAGGTAGTGGCCGACGAGCTCCGGGTAGTAGGGCTCGAGCGGCAGGCCGGCCATGATCTTGCGGTCGAGCAGGCGCCGGTAGGTCTCCCGGTAGCCGGGCGGGAACACGGCCGTGAACTCGTTGAAGGTGGGAGCGGCAAAAGGCAGCCCGACCCCGGCCGCGCGGAAGCGGTCTTTGAGGTACTCGCTCCGGTCGTAGTTGAGCCGCGCCAACTCCCGCAGCCCGGTGCCGCCCAGGCAGGCCATGAAGATCGCGGCCGTCAGGGCGCAGAGGCTGTTGTTGGTGCAGATGTTGGAGGTGGCCTTCTCTCGGCGGATGTGTTGCTCGCGGGTGGCGAGCGTCAAGACGAAGCCGCGGCGGCCCTCGATGTCGGTCGTCTCTCCGACCAGACGGCCGGGCATGTGGCGTACGTGCTGGCGCCGGGTGGCGAACATGCCCAGGCCCGGGCCGCCGAAGGAGCGGGGGATGCCGAGGCTCTGGCCCTCGCCGCAGGCGATGTCGGCGCCGAGCGTCCCGGGGCTCTTGAACAACCCGAACGCGAGCGGCTCGCTGAAGGCGGCCACGCAAAGGGCCCCGGCGGCGTGGGCGGTATCGGCGATGGATTTTACGTCTTCGATGCAGCCGAAGAAGTTGGGCGACTGGACCGCGACCGCGGCAAACTCGGCCGGCTCCCCAACGCCCCCGGTGGTTCCGTCCGGACCGAAGGGGAGTTCGCACACCTCGACCCCGGCCGGGTCGAGGTAGGTCCGCACCACCTGGCGGTAGAGCGGGTGTACGGCGCGCGCCACGGCGACCCTGGGCCGCCGCGTGACCCGCACGGCCATCAGGAGGGCCTCGGCCAGCGCGGAGGCCCCGTCGTACATGGAGGCGTTGGCCACCTCGAGGCCGAGCAGGCGGGCCGCGAGGGTCTGGTACTCGAAGATGGCCTGAAGGGTTCCCTGGCTCATCTCGGGCTGGTAGGGGGTGTAGGAGGTCACAAACTCCGAACGGGAGGCGAGAAAGCCCACGGCGGCGGGGATGTGGTGCTCATAGCTCCCGGCCCCGACGAACACCTTGTATTCGGGGGCCGCCGCCATGCGGCCGGCCAGCTGATCGATGTGCGCGTTCAACTCCCACTCGGTCAGGGGCGCGGGCAGCTTCATCGCCTCGCGCCGGCGGCATTCGGGCGGAATGGCCGCGAACAGATCCTCGAGGCGCTTCGCCCCCACGGCCGCGAGCATCTCCGCCACGTCCTCAGGGGTGTGCGGCAGGTAGCGCATGGGGCCTCATCCTTTCAGCTTTTCGCGATAGGCCTGGCCGGTGAGCAGGCGCTCGGCGTCCGCCGGGTCGGCCGGCGCGATGGCGATCATCCACCCCTCACCGTACGGGGCGGAGTTGACGAGCTCCGGGGAGTCGGCGAGCACGGCGTTTTTCTCGACCACCTTGCCGGCGATCGGCATGTAGAGCTCGGAGACGGCCTTGACCGACTCAACGCTTCCGAAGGGGGCGCCCTTGGCAATCGTCCGGCCCACGTCCGGGAGCTCCACGTAGACGACATCCCCCAGCTGGTCCTGGGCGTAGTCCGATATGCCGATCTTCAGGGTACTGCCCTCGGGGTTGAGCCACTCGTGGCTTTCCGCATAGCGCAGGTTCTCCGGGAACTTAAGTTCTGACAGCTCTTTCATGCCTGGCCTCCT
>JBFYWX010000033.1:0-6838 GCA_041310825.1 Desulfobacteraceae bacterium
ACGTAACGGGGGTCGTTATAATAATACTCGCCGGTGCCCGGTACCGGGCAGTCGTCCAGGAAGTTGGCCGGCTGGCCGCCCATCCCGCCCAGGGTGCCCTCGAAATGGGTGATCCCGGCCTGAAGCGCCGCCAGCACCGAGGCCGCGGCCACGCGCTTGGTCTCGTGAAAGTGAGCGATGTGCAGCTTCGTGTCGGGCAGGGCGTCGAGGATCATCGCAAAGTAGCGGTAGACCTGGGGGGCCGAGGCGCTCCCGTCGTGGTCGGCATGCTCGATGTCGGCCGCCCCGATCGCGAGCCAGCGCTTGGTGAACTCGACCGCGTCCTTGAGCTCGGTCGCCCCGGCGATCGGGCTGCCCCAGATGGTGCTGACCGTGCCGCACATCTTCATGCCGGCATCGTTGCACTTCTTGATCGCCCGCTCGCACTCCTTCCAGTACTGCGGCAGGGTGCAGCCCGAGTTGGCGAAATGGTGCTCCTCCTCGGTCGAGACCATCATCAGCAGCCGGTCCGGTCCGACCCCCTTCCGGCGCAGCTCGATGGCGCGGTCGACCCCGGGTTCGCGGATGGTCACGGCCGTGATGCAGACCTCGTCGATGTTGACGCCCTTCTTCGCGCAGCGCTCGCGGAAGCGGTCGCTGCGCAGACTGGCCAGGACCTGCTCGGCATCGTTGAACTGGGGCATGAGGTAGGGGTTGCCGAGATTGGTGACCTCGATGTTCTTGCAGCCCGCAAAGATCATCTCCTCGGCGTAAAAGATCTTGGCGCGCGTGGAGATGAACTTCTCCAGATGCTGAAACCCGTCCCGGACCGTGATGTCGCCGAGGGACACCTTCTTCGGCATGCGCGGAAAGATTTTCCAGTAATCGTACTCGGTCATGATGTTTGCCCCTTTCGTTGGATGGTGGGAATTGATGGTGTTTAGTTTTTGGTGTTTGGTGTTTAGTGTTCGGTTGTGCCAGAATAACAGGGATTCGATACCGATTCCGATACCGACCCCCTTTTTGAGTACCGAGTCAGAGTAAAAAGACATAATCCATTCACTCCGACTTTTTCTACTCCGACTCCGACTTCATCTGTTCACTCGTTACTCGTTACTCGTTACTCGTTACTTTCCCTTATACACCGGCTTGCGCTTCTCCTTGAAGGCCGCCAGGCCCTCCAGGCGGTCCTCGGTGGGGATGCAGACCCAGTAGGCATTGGACTCGATCGCAAGCCCGGTGGCGATGTCGGTTTCGAGACCGTGGTTGATGGCATACTTGGCCTGCTCGATGGCGACGGGCCCGGTCTCGCAGATCATGGCGGCCAAGGCGCGGCACTCGGCCAAGAGGTTCTGGGGCGCGGCCACCTTGTTCACGAGCCCGATCCGTTCGGCCTCGGCCGCGTCCACCCGGCGCCCCGTGAAGATCAGCTCCTTGGCCTTGCCGCGGCCCACCAGGCGCGGCAGCCGCTGGGTGCCGCCCGCCCCCGGGATGATGGCGAGCCGGGTCTCGGTCAACCCCATGCTGGCATTCGTGGCCGCCACGCGGATGTCGCTTGCCAGGGCGAGTTCGGTGCCGCCCCCGAGCGCGATCCCGTTCACGGCGGCGATCACGGGCTTGTTGAGATCCGCGATCGCGGTAAATAGGTTTCTGATCGTGAAGACATACTCCCTCACTTTTTCCGGCGGGAGCGTCGCGCGCTCTTTCAAGTCCGCCCCGGAGCAGAAGGCCTTCTCGCCCGCCCCGGTGATGATGAGCACCCGCACGTCGCGTCGGAACCGGAACCCCTCGACGGCATCCCGCAGCGCGTGCAGCAGCTGGAAGTTGAGCGAGTTCATGACCTCGGGGCGGTTCAGCGTCAGCGTCGCGACCCCCTCCTCCTCCCGGACCAGCAACACCTCCTCACTCATGCCGACCTCCTGTGTGGTGCATTTTTGGGGTAACACACAAACCACGCTACCGGACATCCACCCTCTATCCCTGATTCCAGAACCCTTAACCGTGAGCCCTGAACCTAAAACCCTTCAACCCTTTATCCCGCAGCCTGTGCCCTTGAACCCTTGAATTGTGTGATCGCGTGGCTTCCAGCAAAAAAATGAACGAGCGCTCGTTCATTTTTAAACGATTTGATTTCCGCTTGTCAACCCTTTCTTGTCGCTGCCGCCGGCCGCAATGGTTTTTCGACTCCCGACAGTGTAAGTTGGCGGCCATGCCGCTTGCGTCCGCAGCACGAAAAATTTACTGGGGCTGGTTTGTCGTGGCGGGGGCGTTTCTGCTGATGGCCCTGACCTACGGTGCCCGCTACTCCTTCGGCCTCTTCGTTCAGCCGCTCGCCGCCGACAACGGCTGGTCGCGTTCGGTGGTCTCGCTCGCGGCCTCGATCAACCTGTTGGTCTATGCGACGGGCGGGATCTGGTCCGGGCGGCTGCTGGACCACGTCTCCCCGCGCTGGATCGCAACCGCCGGAGCAGTGGCTTGCGCAGCCGGTTTTTTCCTGTGCGCCGGCGCCGCCAGCCCGCTCCAGTTTTATCTGGCCTACGGCGTGCTGTACGGCTTCGGCTCCTCCTGGACGGGCACGGTCACGGTGACCTCCTCCGTGAGCAAGTGGTTTTCCCGCCGGCGCGGGACCGCCATCGGTATCTCCAGCATGGGAGTCAGTTTCGGAACGATCACCCTCACGCCGGTGATCGCCTATCTCCTGGAACATTTCGGCTGGCAGAGCGGTTTTGTCTTCATGGGCCTGGCCCTGCTCATCCCCGGCATCCCCATCGCCCAACTCCTCCTCTGCCGCACGGTCCCGGAAGACTATGGCCTGACGCCCGACGGGGAGGCCCCGGCGGCAGATGCGCGCACGAGCGGTTGGACCACGTCGCCGAATCGCGACCCTGTGGCGGCCGTCCCGTTGCGCCGCGATCCGCGCTTCTGGGTGCTCGCCCTGTGCCACGGAACGGCCGTCATGACCGCACTTATGGCCTTTGTGCACCAGGTACCCTATGCCGTCGACCAGGGGATTGCCACGATGGCCGCCGCCGCTTCGCTCGCCGCCATGGGCGTTGCCGGCCTGCTGGGGCAGTTCTTTTTCGGTTGGCTGAGCGACCGGATCGGAGACCCCAAGCATGCGGCCGCCTTGGGCTACATGTTCATGGCGGCCGGCACCCTCGTCCTGATCCACTCCCGCTCGGTCGAGGCGCTGATGGCCTATGCCCTCATCTTCGGTTTCGGCTACGGCTGCCTGGGTCCGCTTCTGCCCATCCTCACCGCGGACCGCTTCGGTCCCCGGCGCATGGGGGCGATCTACGGGCTGTTGACCTTTTTCGTAGTCGGGATCGGCGGGTCCCTGGGGCCGGTCATCGGCGGGCTTCTCTACGACACCACCGGTACCTATCTGGCGGCATGGTGGCTCAACGCGGCGCTGCTCGTCGCAACGACAGTGGGAATCGCGACCCTCCGGCGGAAGCCCGCGGGTGGGTGATGTGCAACTGCCGGAAGTCGGGAAAACCAGTCGCAGTCGGAATTCCGAGTCGGAGTGAAAAAAGGACTGCGAACCAGTGAGGGAGAGGTGCAAGTCGAATTTTAGATCGGTATCAAAATGTTGCAGTTCACTCGGACCCTCGCCCCCTGAACCGTGAACACCGAAGCCGGTCTCATCCACTCACAGCGCTTGACAACCACACCCCCGGCGTGTAGAGAATTATGTCGATTGAGCGCTCGTTCGGAAAACCATACGTGAGGTCGCATGCTGCCGGTCAACCGCCCCAGCGCCATCCCCACCCAGGTCAAGGACCCCGAGCTGGTCGAGCGGCGCCGGCGCCAGATCGCCGATGCGGCCGTCAAGCTGTTCGTCAAGCAAGGCTTCCATAAAACCACCACGCGCCAGATCGCCCGGGCCGCCGATATTTCCATCGGCTCCCTCTACGAATACTTCGCCTGCAAGGAAGACATCCTCTACCTGGTCTGCGACTTCATCCACTCGGAGATGGAGCGCGGTGTGTCCACGGCCATGGCCGAGGCGGCCGGCGGCCGGGACGCCCTGGCCAAGGTGATCCGCGAGTATTTCATGGTCTGCCACCGGATGAGCGATTTCATCCTGATGATCTACCAGGAGACCCAGTCCCTGCCCCGCCAGTGGCAGCAGCGGGTGCTGGAAAACGAGCTCCGGATCACGGGGCTGCTCGTCGGGGTGCTGGCGCGCCTCTCGCAGTCCGGGGAGCTGCCGCACCTGGACGAGCGCTCCATCGAGCTGACCGCCCACAACATCGTGGTCATGGGGCACATGTGGACCTTCCGGCGCTGGTTCCTCAGCCGCCACTACCGCATCGAAGACTACATCGATCTCCAGACGGCGGCCATCCTGAGGATGTGCGTGGGGGGAGGAGAAGCAATGAGTAACGAGCAACGAGTAACGAGTAAAAGGAAGCCCCCCTCCCCTTACCCCTCCCGCGAGGGGAGGGGAAAAGGGGGAGAGTGAACACCAAATACGAAACACTATGCTCAATTTCTACCAGTCATCGGGCCGACCGGATCGACCGGCCCACGGGATCGACCGGCTGACCGGCCGACCGGCTGACCGGCCGACGGGCCGACCGGATCGACCGGCCGACGGGCCGACCGGATCGACCGGCTGACGGGCCGACCGGCCGACGTTTTTTCATTCTAGAAGGAGGCGGCATGAGCGCTCAGGTCGAGATCTACAAGCCCCGCAACCCCATTCGGGTGGTGACGGCCACCTCGCTGTTCGACGGCCACGATGCGGCCATCAACATCATGCGCCGGATCATCCAGGACACCGGCACCGAGGTCATCCACCTGGGTCACAACCGCTCCGTGCAGGAGATCGTGGACGCCGCGGTCGAAGAGGACGTGCAGGGGGTGGCCGTCTCGAGCTACCAGGGCGGGCACATCGAGTTCTTCAAGTATCTCGTGGACCTTCTGCGGGAGCGCGGCGCAGGCCACGTCAAGGTTTTCGGCGGGGGCGGAGGGGTGATCGTGCCCGAGGAGATCCGGGAGCTCGAGGCCTACGGGGTGGCCAAGATCTTCTCCCCCGAGGACGGGGCCCGCATGGGGCTCCAGGGCATGATCAACCACTTGGTCAAGGCCCTCGACTTTCCCACCGTCCGGGACTTCGATTTCCCCTTCGAACGGCTCACCCCGGAAAACAAGGGCCTGGTGGCCAACCTGATCACGGCCGCCGAAGCCGCCAAGGCGAGCGCAAACGGCCATCTCGTTAAGCTGCGCGCGGAGCTCGCCGCACGGGCCGCCGGACGCCGGGTGCCGGTCATCGGGATCACCGGCACCGGCGGGGCCGGCAAATCCTCGCTGACCGACGAGCTGATCGTGCGCATCCTGCACGACCTGCAGGAGGTGCGGGTGGCGGTCCTCAGCTGCGACCCCTCGCGCCGCAAGACGGGCGGGGCGCTCCTCGGCGACCGCATCCGCATGAACGCCATCGGCAGCCCGCGGGTCTACATGCGCTCGCTCGCCACCCGCAGCTCCTCCACCGAAATCCCGGCGGCATGGGCCGACGCAATCCTGGCGGTCAAGGCCGCCGGCTACGATCTCATCATCACCGAGACGGCCGGGATCGGCCAGGGGGACTCGAGCATCGTCGACCTCGTGGACCTGGCGCTCTACGTCATGACGAGCGAATACGGGGCCGCCTCCCAGCTCGAGAAGATCGACATGCTGGACTTCGCCGACCTGGTGGCGGTCAACAAGTTCGAAAAGCGCGGCAGCGACGACGCCGTCCAGCACGTGCGCAAACAGGTCCAGAGAAACCGCCGGGCCTTCGACCGCCGGCCGGAGGAGATGCCGGTCTTCGGCACCATCGCTTCCAAGTTCAACGACGACGGGGTGACGGCGCTCTACCATGCCATCTTGGACGGCCTGGCCGAAAAGACCGGGGTGCGCTTCGAGACCCGGCTGCCCCGGCCGGCGGGCCGCACCTCCTCGTCGAAGACGATCATCATCCCGCCCGAGCGCGTACGCTACTTGAGCGAGATCGCCGAGACCCTGCGCCGCTACCACCAGGAGAACCGCACCCAAATGGATGCCCTGCGCGGCGCCTGGCACCTCTCGGAGGCCGCCCGCAGCCTCGAGGCCAAGGCGCTCGCGGGCGAGGCGCCGGAGCTTCTGGCGCGCCTCAAGACCGAGGCCGTCGGCGCCTGGGAGGCGGTCGACCCAGCCACCCGGGCCGTCCTCGAGGAGTGGAAGGAGCTCAAGGAGGTCTACAGCAAGGACGAGCTCGTCTACTCGGTCCGCGACCGGGAGATCCGCCTGCCGCTCTATTCCACATCGCTCGCCCACTCGCGGATCCCCAAGATCGTGCTGCCGCGCTTCGAGGACCCCGCCGAGACCTACCGCTGGATGCGCGAGGAGAATGTCCCCGGCCGGTTTCCCTTCACGGCCGGGGTCTTCCCCCTCAAGCGCGCGGACGAGGACCCGACCCGCATGTTCGCCGGCGAGGGCGACCCGGCGCGCACCAACCGGCGCTTCAAGCTGCTCTCGGCCAACTACGAGGCCAAGCGGCTGTCGACCGCCTTCGATTCGGTCACCCTCTACGGGTTCGACCCGGACATCCGCCAGGACATCTACGGCAAGGTGGGCACCTCGGGGGTCAGCATCTGCACGCTGGACGACGTCAAGGTGCTCTACGGCGGCTTCGAGCTGTGTGCACCCAACACCTCGGTCTCGATGACCATCAACGGCCCGGCCCCCATCATGCTCGCGATGTTCCTGAACACGGCGATCGACCAGCAGATGGAGCGCTTCACCGCCGAGAACGGCCGGGCGGCCTCCCCGGAAGCGGCCGCGACGATCCGCACCACGGTGCTCTCCAACGTCCGCGGTACGGTCCAGGCCG
>JBFYWX010000034.1:0-3459 GCA_041310825.1 Desulfobacteraceae bacterium
CGGCGGGGCAAGTTCGAGCAGGCCAACGGCGGGGTGCTGTTCCTCGACGAGATCGGGGACATGTCGCTGCCGCTCCAGTCCAAGCTGCTGCACGTGCTGCAGGGAGGGGATTTTACGCCCCTGGGGTCGGAAAAGCCGATCCAGGCCGATGTCTGGGTCATTGCCGCCACCCATCGCGACCTGGAACGGGATGTTGAACGAGGCCTTTTCAGGGATGATCTCTATTATCGGCTGAGCACCATCCGGATCTCCGTCGCGCCGCTCCGCAACCGGCCGGAGGACCTTCCGCTTCTCATCGACCACTACACAAAGAAATATGCCCAGCAATTCAAGGGGACGCACGCATCGGTGCTGAGCCCGGAAGCTCTCGCCAAGATGGCGGACTATCCCTGGCCCGGAAACGTCCGAGAGCTTCAGAATGTCCTGCAGCGAATCATCGTGCTCGACGAGAGCGAGGGTACCCTCGACGCGATGCTGACGGCCGCGGCCATAAACCCTGCCGCAACCCGTATGCCCGCTCGCGGCGGCGGGTTGTCAAGCCTGATGCGCATGCTGGCAGCGGAGGGCGGTGAAGTCGATCTTTCCGATCTCGCCCTGAAAAAGATCAGTAAAAAGGCCACAAACCAGGCCGAGCGGGAGGTGATCAGCCTCGTTCTCATCAAGACCGGCTGGAACCGCAGCAAGGCCTCGCGCATTCTAAACGTGAGTTACAAGACCCTGCTGCAGAAGATCGAGGAGCTTGCGATCGTGCCCCCGCCGGAGCTGGCCTGAAGGGGTCGATTGAGTCTGTAAATCGACTTTTTTCGAGCCCATCTTTCTTGACTCTGCCGCAACCCTTCTTTATACTCCCAGGCGTTTGATATCTACCTGAATTGAGCGATTCTGCCGATACGCATCGGGCCCTTCCGCAGAAACCAAAATTAGAATCGCTCAACTTGGGATCTATATTGCAACCCTTTATCGGACGGGACCAAAGCCATGCCCATGACAGCGCTCGATGCCATTTCCCCGGTGGACGGCCGCTACCGCCGGATCACTGCACCGCTGGCCGGTTACTTCTCAGAAGGCGCGCTCCACCACTACCGGATGCGGGTGGAGGTGGAATATTTCATTGCGCTCTGCCGGTTGCCGCTGCCGCCGCTTGCGAGCGTCGATCCCAGAAAGGTCGAGACGCTGCGGGACCTCTACCGGGATTTTTCGACGGAGGATGCCCAGCGGATCAAGGAGATCGAAAAGATCACCAACCACGACGTCAAGGCGGTGGAATACCGGCTGAAGGAAAAGTTCGATGAGCTGGGGCTGCAGGCGTTCAAGGAGTTCATCCACTTCGGGCTCACCTCCCAGGACATCAACAACACGGCGGTGCCGCTGTCGCTCAAGGAGGCCTGGCGCGATGTCATGCAGCCGGCGATAGGTGAGGTGGTCGCCCTGCTGGGCGCCAAGGCCCGGGAGTGGAAACCGGTCTCCATGCTCGCCCGGACGCACGGCCAGCCGGCATCACCCACCAGTCTCGGAAAAGAGATCCACGTTTTCGTCGAACGCCTGAACGTTCAGCTGGAACAACTCAAGCGGATCCCTTTCTCGGCGAAGTTCGGCGGCGCCACCGGCAATTTCAACGCCCACCACGTGGCCTACCCGGACATCGACTGGAATGCGTTCGCCGACGATCTGGTCAATCGGGTGCTGGGGCTTTCGCGTTCACGGACGACCACCCAGGTCGAGCACTACGACAACCTGGCGGCCTTCTGCGACAACCTGCGGCGGATCAACACGATCGTGATCGATCTCGACCGGGACATCTGGACCTACATCTCCATGGACTACTTCAAGCAGAAGATCAAAGCCGGAGAGGTGGGCTCATCCGCCATGCCCCACAAGGTCAATCCCATCGATTTCGAGAACTCGGAGGGAAACCTCGGTGTTGCCAACGCCCTGCTGGAGCACCTGGCGGCCAAGCTCCCGCTATCGCGGCTGCAGCGGGACCTGACCGACTCCACGGTCATCCGCAACATCGGTGTCCCGCTGGCTCACACGCTGATTGCCCTGAAATCCCTTCTGAAAGGGCTCGGCAAACTGATCCTGAACGAGCAGGCGATCCGGGCGGACCTCGAAGACAACTGGGCCGTGGTGGCCGAGGCCATTCAAACCATCCTGCGGCGTGAAGGCTTCCCGAAGCCCTACGAGGCGCTGCTGGGCCTCACCCGCACGCACGCCAAAATGACCCGCGAAACCATCGCGGCCTTCATCGAGTCCCTGGATGTCTCGCGACCGGTGAAAGACGAATTGCTGAAGATCACGCCGGAGACCTATACGGGGATCATCAATTTCAGTGAAACTGCTCAGGTAAATAGACTGAAGGCTGAAGACTGAAGCCTTTTATGGACAAACCCGGCGTGATCACACAAAACGCGGGGCATTTGAGTTGAAGATTTTTAATGGGTTGGTTCGTGCTTTGCGAGGTTTTTTTATCCTTCAGCCTTCAGTCTTCAGCCTAAACACCTCAGAAATTACACCCGCCCTGTCAGCAGCGCCGTCGACACCCGGTTGACCAAGCCCCAGATGGCGTCCGCCGCGAGCGTCTCTTCGATTGAGCGCTCGAAAAGGACCGACATGCGCGGCGGGAACTCCTCGTCCCCCTCCCAGAGCAGATAGTAGAGATGAACCCGCGGAAACGGTTTGAGCCGGTAGGCGGCGTCGGCCATGTCGACCGGCTCGCCGCCCAGAGCCTCGGCCGCCTGGCGCAACCCCTGCACGTCGGTGCCGAACCTGTCGAGGAGCGGGGCGGTCTTGAGTTCGTGAGGACCCTGGAAGAAATGCCCCTCCTTCAGATCCTGCGGGCCGACAATGTCCCGGCCCAGCGGGTGCACACCCTTGACGTTGATCAGGTAGAGCACCGTGGCCAGCTCCAGCAGGGGGTCGTCGGCTTTGTCCCAACCCGCGCCGCACCAAAGCCGGAGGCAGCGCGCCTGCGGGTCCACCAGGACATCCCTGTTCAAGAAACGAAACACCAGGCCGTTTTCGGGTGTCAGCTGGAACTGGGTGATCGCGACCAACTGCAGCGGGTCCCTGGCCGACAGGCGCTCCCAGTATTCGGCCGCCACCTTGAGATGGGACCCGTCCGGGGCATAGGCCGCCGGGACCTGATTTCTGCACCGTTCCTGCATGGGCGGTTTCATCACTCGGACCCTCGACCCCTGGACCCCTTGAACCCTTTCAACTTCTGGCACTTCGGGCATATGTGCGTGCTGCGTTGCCCGACGATGATGCGTTGGACCGGCGCGGCACAGCGAGGACAGGGCTCCCCCGTGCGGCGGAACACCTTGAGCTCATCGCGGTTCCGGCCGCTCCGCCGCGCCACCGAGTAAAAATTGGCCTTGCCGGTCCCCAGCGAGGTGCCGAGGTTTTTGATCCCGCGCCGCAGCACCCGGCGGATGGCGCCGTGCAGCGCCCTGACCTCCG
>JBFYWX010000040.1:0-5405 GCA_041310825.1 Desulfobacteraceae bacterium
TGCGGGCTTCTTTTGAGCGCCATCCTTCTTCTTTTTGGGTCGCGCGTTGCCGTTGCTCCCCCGCCAGATTTTTCCCCGTTTGGATCGTTTATCACCTTTGCCCATAAACGGATCTCCTCTCTTTAGTTTACGATCGTCACTGCTAACGCGGGTTATATCACAGGCGGGCGCAACAACTCAAGCCTGCAGCCTCTTTACCCATCCACCTCCCCCAGCGCTGCCTGCACCCGGCCGATTAGCTCGTCGAGCCGGGTCTCGGCCAAGTCCAGCTCGCGGTGCGAGGAAAAGGCCGATGCGAGTTCACGGAGAATGGGATCGAACGGGGAGGGGGAGGCGCCGATCCGGGCGTAGTCGATCGGCGGCTGCGGGTGAAGGCCGTCGTTAAAGAAATAGTTGGCCGGGCCCTTCCAGTCCGGGGCGTGGAAGGGCCAGGAGAGCTTTACGGTCAAGAGCCTCTCCAACGCCTCGCATGCGGCGCGGCTCGCGCGGATTTTTTCTGCTGTCAGCGGGCGGCCCCACCGGGTTTCGATCTCCCCGAAGAGGGCTGCTATCAGCCGCTCCTCGGTGATCACGAGCCCGTAGAGGTGCCAGTGCGTGCTCACCGCTTTCACGATCTCTTTGTGCGCGGGGGGCAGGGTGCGGTAGGAGGGGCAGAAGTAGTCGCGGCAGGCGAGCCCGCCGTAGAAGCTCAACCCGCGGTAGTCGACCCCGCCGTTTCCGTCGGCCAGGGGGTGGAGCAGGCAGCCGGGCCGTTCACGGTCAGGGCCGATCCAACCGAGAAACGGGCAGGCATAGAAATCGACATAGGGCCGCTCGCCGTGCTCCCGTCGCTCCCGTTGGATGCGGAAAGCGTCGATGGCATCCGCGTTGCGCGGCACCGCGGCGAACCCCTCGGTGCGTTCGGATAGCAGGCTTTCCAGCTCGATCCGCCCCGCGCCACTACGATTGTAGAGCCCGCAGCAGGCGCCGCAGGAGACGGCGCCGCCCACCTGGCAAAGGTAGACCCCGCCCGGGACCAGAGGGTCGGGGGGGGTCAAGAGACCCTCCTTCTCCACTCGTACAGCGCCAGCGCCGTTGCGGCGGCGGCGTTGAGGGATTCGACTTCGGGGCGGATCGGGATGCGCACGGCCCGACGCCGCCAGGCGGCGGGCAGGCCCGGGCCTTCCATCCCCACCAGCAGTCCGAAAGCGGCCGGGAACTTCACCTGCCGGATGTCGCTCCCCTCGGCCGAGAGGGCCACGATGGGCAGATCGGTCTGGATGGCCGCTAGATCAGGCCCCTGGCGCAGGGGCAGGCTCAGCACGGCGCCACCCGAGGTGCGCAGGGCTTTGGGGTGAAACGGGTGGGCGCTCTCTGCCAGCAGAATCGCTTGCGCGGCGCCGAAGGCCGCCGCCGAGCGGATGGCGGCGCCCACGTTTTCCGGGTTCTGGAAGGGAATGAGCACGCTCGCCCCGACCGGGAATCCCTCTGCCGGCGTCCAGGGGCGCATCTCCGGCAGGCGGATCAGGAGCAGGGCGGAGCGCGTTCCGAAGAGGTCCACTTCCTTGAGCAGGCCGGGAGCCAGCTGATACCACTCCAGGCCGGCGGCGGCTACGGGTGGTGGCTGCTCCGGGCCGCTCACCCAGGCCAGGCAGAGCCGGGGGTGGGCCGCAAGGATCTCGGTGACCAGCCTCTCTCCGGAGACCAGCGCCCGGCCGGCCTTGCGGACCCCCCGGCCGGTCAGGAGCCGCTTGAGCTCCTTGTAGAGCGGGTTCTGGTCGCTGCTGATGCTGCGCACGGTGCGTCCCTCCATGGCTCTGGCAAGGCGGCGTGAGAGCGGCTCGTCCAGCCGGCGGAAGACGACCAGCCGGCGGGCGTGGCGCGTGTGGGGGATAAGGTAGGGCTGATCGGAGAGGAGGGCGTAGGCGCCGGGGAAACGGTCGCGGGCCCGTTCGACCTCCTCGTCGCAGTGCGGGCCTTTCATGAAGATCGCAAGCCCCTCTCGGCAGAGGCAGCCCGACACCCGCTCCAGGGTCTTTTCGATCGTCTCCACGGCGCGCGTGATCACCCCGGCCACGGGTTCTTCGAAGCGGGCGCTGACCCGGCCGCTCACGACCCGGACCCGCTCCAGCTTTAACCGGTCGATCGCGCGGTGCAGAAATTCGACCCGGTTGCCGCGGGTTTCGGCCAGGACGACCTCCAGCTCCGGCCGGAAGATCTTGAGCGGGATCCCGGGCATGCCCGGGCCGGTGCCGAGGTCCAGGAGCGGCGAGGGCAGGCTCAGCAGGCGGGCCGGCAGGATCGAGTCCGCATAGAGCTTCAAAACCATGTTCGCGAAATTGTGGATGCGCGTCAGGTTGAGCGCGGGGTTGTGTTCCCGGAGCAGACAGTGGTACATCCACAGCTGCTCGCGCTGTCGGGCCGTCAGCTCGATTCCGCACCCGGCCAGGATGGCCCCCAGCGCGTCGATCCCCGGCGGGCGGGGGGCGTGGCGCTTCACGGTCATGGCCGCAGCGCCTTCCGTGAGGCCGCCGCCGTTTTCCGGCAGCGGGTGGGCTTACAGGCGGAGAGGATGGGCATCGATTTCCTGCATCACCGGTGGCCGGTGTTTCACGCCGACAATCACCTGCTGGTGCTCTACAAGCCCGCGGGGCTGCCGGCCCAGGGCGACGAGAGCGGGGATCCCTGCCTGCTCGATCTCGCCCGCGGCTGGGTCAAGCAGCGCTATCAAAAGCCGGGCAAGGTCTTCCTGGGCTTGGTCCACCGTCTCGATCGGCCGGTGGCGGGGGTCATGCTCTTCGCGCGCACCTCCAAGGCGGCCGCCCGGCTGAGCGCCGCGTTTCGTTCGCGCATGACCCGGAAACGCTACGTGGCGATCCTGGATGGGCGGCTGCCGGCGCCGGCCGGGGTGCTGGTCCACCATATCGAGCGCCATGAGCGCACCAGCCGCATCGTGCCCGGCCCGACGCCGACAAGCCGCGAGGCCCGCTTGTCGTATCGGGTGCTGGAAACCGCGGCCGGGCGCAGCCGGGTCTCGGTCGCGCTGGAAACCGGTCGCCGCCACCAGATCCGTCTGCAGTTCGCCTATTTGGGGTGCCCGATCCTGGGCGACCTGCGCTACGGCGCCCCAGCGCCGCTTCCCGCCCGACAGATCGCCCTCTTCGCCCAGGAGCTCTCAGTGGAACACCCGACACGCGGCGAGCGCCTGACCTTCAGCGCGCCGCTGCCCGTCGGCTGGCCCTGGCCGGGGTTCGCGGCCGACGCGAGCGCCCCGCTCTGGAACTGGGTCGATTATCGGCTCCTGCCCCTTACCGCGTCAGGGCCCGGTACTTGATGCGGTGGGGCTGCTCGGCGTCGACGCCCAGCCGCCGGCGCCGGTCGGCCTCGTATTCCGAGTAGTTGCCCTCGAACCAGACCACCCGGCTCTCCCCCTCGAAGGCCATGATGTGGGTGGCGATGCGGTCCAGGAACCACCGGTCGTGGCTGATGACGGCCGCGCACCCGGCGAAGCTTTCGAGCGCCTCTTCGAGCGCGCGCAGCGTGTTCACGTCGAGGTCGTTGGTGGGCTCGTCGAGCAGGAGCACATTGGCCCCGGATTTGAGCATGCGCGCCAGGTGCACCCGGTTGCGCTCGCCCCCGGAGAGCATCCCGACCTTCTTCTGCTGGTCGCTGCCGGAGAAGTTGAAGCGGGCCGCGTAGGCCCGGGACTTCACTTGGACTTTGCCCAGCTCGATCAGGTCCTTGCCGTCGGCGATCACCTCCCAGACCGAACGGTGCGGGTCGAGGCTGTCGCGGCTCTGGTCGACATAGGCGAAGCGCACCGTGTCGCCGACGCGGATCGTGCCGGTGTCGGGGGCTTCCTGGCCCGTGATCATGCGAAACAGGGTGGTCTTGCCCGCGCCGTTCGGCCCGATCACCCCGACGATGCCCCCGGGCGGCAGGGCGAAGGCGACATTTTCCACAAGCACCCGGTCGGCGTAGCTTTTGCCGACTCCCTGGGCCTCCACGACGAGGTTGCCCAGCCGCGGCCCGGGCGGGATGTAGATCTCTAGGTCCTCCACGCGCTTGGCTGCGTCCTGGGAGAGGAGGGTCTCGTAGGCGGTGATCCGCGCCTTGGACTTGGCGTGGCGCGCCTTGGGGGCCATGCGGATCCACTCGAGTTCGCGCTCGAGGGTTTTCTGCCGCTTGCTTTCCGATTTCTCCTCCTGCCGCAGCCGCGCCCGCTTCTGTTCGAGCCAGGAGGAGTAGTTGCCCTTCCAGGGGATGCCCCGGCCGCGGTCGAGCTCGAGGATCCAGCCGGCGACGTTGTCGAGAAAATAGCGGTCGTGCGTCACCGCGATCACTGTCCCGGGATATTCCTGCAGATGGCGCTCCAGCCAGGCCACCGTCTCGGCGTCCAGGTGGTTGGTGGGCTCGTCGAGCAGCAGGATGTCGGGTTTCTGCAGGAGGAGACGGCAAAGCGCCACGCGTCGCCGCTCCCCGCCGGAGATCACCTGGACCGGGGTCTCCCCCGGAGGGCAGCGCAGGGCGTCCATGGCCATCTCCAGGCGCGCGTCGAGGTCCCAGGCGTCCCGCGCCTCGAGTTGCTCCTGCACCGCCGCCTGCCGGTCGAGCACCTTGCTCATCGCCTCGTCGGACATGGGCTCGGCCAGTTTCTCGTTGATGCGGTTGAACTCAGCGAGGAGGTCGACCGTCTCCCGCACGGCCTCCTCCACGATCTCCCGCACCGTTTTGGAGTCGTCCAGGCGCGGCTCCTGCTCGAGCAAACCCACGGTCAGCCCCGGCGAGATGACCGTCTGGCCGACGAACTCCGTGTCCACCCCGGCCAGAATGCGCAGCAACGAGCTCTTGCCCGAGCCGTTCAGCCCGAGCACCCCGATCTTGGCACCGTAGAAATAGGATAGGGAGATATCCTCCAGCACCGGCCGTTTGTCGTAGTACTTGCTCACCCGGATCATCGAGTAGATGACCTTGTTCGGTTGGTCGCTCATCGGAACGCTTACTCCTTAGAATTCGGGTTGGATGCGGCTCCTACTTGGTGCCCATCCAGAAATGGTGGATTACGGCCCAGGCCAAGGCCGCAGCGATTTCGCCACCGCAGGCGGTGTGAGACACCGTCGAGGATTGCGAAAAGCGGGACCGCCGGCATGGACCGTAAGACGCCGTTTCTGGATAGGCACTACTTACATGGACTGCGGTCGGAGATCAACCGTTGGCGGCGGGGCCGTGGGCCGCGAAAAAAACAAACGCCAAGGGGGCCGCGACCCGTGCGGCCCCCTTGGCGATCCACCTCATGTGTGTCGGCATCAATCGGGAAATTCGATGGTCACCTCTTCCTCGTCTTTCTTGACCTTCAGCTTGATCGTAAGTTCGAGGCTGTCGTTGCGGATCCCCAGCGCCAGGGCGCTCTTCCCTTTTTCCCCTTC